>CAZTXZ010000105.1:0-3070 GCA_964617895.1 uncultured Candidatus Saccharibacteria bacterium | reverse complement strand
CGAGCCGGGGACTTCGGTCCAGTTCGAACCAGCCAGGGCTTCGCGGACGCCATCGACGCGCAGAGCCAGGTTCGGAGCGGCAGCGCCGCCCGAGATCATGCCATAGGTGCCGCCTTCGGGAGCAACCTGCAGCAGCAGCTTGCCCAGATCAACGCCGAACAGCTTGTTGTCGGTACCGACATAGGCGGTACGGGTGCTGTCAGGGGCGTCGGAGTCGAAGGTGATGACGGCGATACCGGCTGCGGTAGCGCGATCGATCACGGTGGTGGCGGCAGCGATATCGGACACGGAGATGGCGAGGCCATCAACGCCCTGGGTGATCAGGTCTTCGATGATCTGGGCCTGGGTGGTGGCTTCGTGCTCGACCGGACCGATATACATGCAGGTCACGTTGCCCAGTTCCTTGGCACGGGCTTCGCAACCATCACGGGTCAGGTCGAAGAACGGGTTGTTCATGGCCTTGGGCACGACGGCGAAGGTAAAGGTGTCCTGGGCAATGGCAGTGCCGCCGAGGAACATCGTGGCGATCGTGCCGAGCACGATTGCTGTCTTAGTCATAGTATTCTCCTCCAAACGAACCGGACGCTTGTCCGGGTTTTGCACCAGCGAAAAAACTTCGCCGGCCTCCCTTCGGCGCCCGGTTGAGCCGGGCGGCGATGCTTTGCGTCGTCAGCCGTTTCGCATCGACCGCAGGCGGTCGACCAGCACGGCAGCGACGATGATTGCGCCCACCAGGGCCTGTTGCCAGTAAGGGTCCACGCGCGCCAGGACGAGCCCGTTGCGGATGACCTCGATGAGGATGCAGCCGATGATGGCCCCCGCCGCGCCACCAACGCCACCGGCGAGGTTGGCGCCGCCGATGACGGCCGCGGCGATGATTGTCAGCTCATAGGCCGTGGCGAGATTGGCCGGAGCCGAGCCCAGCCAGCCCGAAATAATGATGCCGTTGACGCCTGCCGCCAGCGAGCACAGTACGTAGACCTGGATCTTGACCCGGTCGACATTGACGCCGGTGAGGCGGCCCGCGCTCTCGTTGCTGCCGATGGCGAAGACATGCTTGCCCCAGGCGGTGTGGTTGAGCGCCACCCACATGACCAGCGCACAGATCAGCAGGTAGATGAAGGCGATCGGCACGACATCGAACACTTTGCCAGCGGTGACGAGCAGGAACAGCTCCTTGTCCGGTCCGGTCGGGAAGGCGCCGCGACCCTGAGTCGCCACGTAAACGACGCCGCGCACCATGGACAGGGTACCCAGCGCCGTAACGAACGGGCTGAGCTTGAGCTTGGCAATGGTAAGGCCGTTGAACAGGCCAACCGCACCGGCCGCGGCCAGGCCTGCCAGCACCGAGAGCACCAGCGCACTACCCGGGAAGGGATAGAAGTTGGCGGTGGCCATCGAGCTCATCACGATCGAGGTGACCGTCGCCGAAAGCGCGATGGTCGAGCCCACGCTGAGGTCGATACCACCGGTGATGATGACCAGCGTGATGCCGAGCGTCGCGATGGCAATGAACGAGAAATTGCGGGTGATGTTGGAGAGGTTGCCGGCGGTCAGGAAATTGGGTGACAGCAGGCTCATCACGATCATCAGCACGACCAGCGCCGCCAGCACATAGGCTGACTGGCTGGCGAGGAAACCGCGCTGCCAGAACTTGGTCTCGCCGACATTGGAAAAAGTCTGAACGTTGGGTCCAGCCATCACGCAGCCTCCTTAGCCCCGGTAATGAGTGCAGTAACTTCCTCGGGCGAGGAGCTGGCGATTGGCTTGTCGGCCACTTTGGTGCCCCGCCGCATGACGATGACGCGCTCGCAGACGGCGAAGACGTCGGGCATGCGGTGAGAGATCAGGATCACGGCGATGCCGGCATCCTTGAGACGATGAATGAGGCTGAGCACCTCGGCCACCTGGCGAACCGAGATGGCTGCGGTCGGCTCGTCCATCAGCACGAGCTTGGCATCGGAGAGGCGCGTCCGCGCAATGGCGACGGCCTGCCGCTGGCCGCCTGACATCTGGCGCACATAGTCGCCGGCCCGCGTTTCCGACTTGAGCTCGGCAAAGAGCTCCGAGGCCCGCGCATTCATGGCGTTGTGGCGCAGGAAGCGGAATGGCCCGATATTGTACTTGAGCTCACGGCCCAGGAAGATGTTCTCGGCGGCCGTCAGGTTATCGGCGAGCGCCAGATCCTGATAGACGGTCTCGATGCCCAGCTTGCGGGCTTCGCCCGGGCTGCCGATATCGGCCGTGACGCCGTCAAACGTCAGTTTGCCGCCGGTCGGGTGATAGATGCCGGAGATGATCTTGACCAAGGTCGACTTGCCGGCACCGTTATCGCCCATAAGGCCGACAACCTCGCCAGGCTGAATGTCGAAGCTCACATCAGACAGTGCTCGGATGGCGCCAAATTCCTTTGTCACGCCTTCCAGTTTCAGTAGCGCCAAGTAGTTGTCCTCCTCACCGGCGTAGACGCTGCGCCGCCCGATCATGTACCGCGCGTTGACGCGGCAAGACCAACCGACGCGAACTTGCGCGACGGCGTGGCACTCAGCAATTTAGGCGATCCTCCCAGATCAAACTGAATACAGCAGAGTTTCAAAAGTAATACAATATCATATTTGCTCTATTTTTTCGATTGTCAGTCGAAATCCACTGCCGCGCACCTGCCGCCAGCTCGGCGGTGTCAACGGGGAGCAATCGAAGCCGCCAAACCGTCGGCAAGCCAACGGGTGGAGGCCGGTTACCCACAGGCGCCCGCAGTGTCATATAGGGTTCATATGAGCATGATTAGTGGCGCTGAGGCTGCTCCCCGCCTCATTTCATGTTCATTTGAACATCTCCTTTGCCAAATGAAAATCGCGTTGCTACGACTATGCAATGCGAGGACGGAGATCCTTTGCCTAATAACAGGAGGAACCACCCTATGAAGAAGCTAACGCTGCTGCTGTCGACGGCCGTGATCGCAGCACTCGCCCATGCGCCCCAGGCTGCCGCGCAGACCGAAATCGCCTGGTGGCACGCCATGGATGCCGAACTGGGCAAGAAGCTCGAAGACATCGCGGCGGGCTTTAAC
>CAZTXZ010000104.1:0-3082 GCA_964617895.1 uncultured Candidatus Saccharibacteria bacterium | reverse complement strand
CTGCAGGCTCTCAAGGCGCTCGGTTTACCAGGGGCGGCACAAAGTGTTTCGAATAGATTCACGACCCTTAGGCAGACAGTCCAGGCATAAGCGTGTATACTCGTAGTCACCGGAAGGCAAACGGTATGTACAAGATTGGTGAAAAACCACATCACCGAAAAAAAGTATACCTCGTGCTTCTCTTTCTACTAGTAGGCTTGATTATAGGTGGTTCCGTAGCAGCTCAGCAGCTATTACGATCTGATACGCAGCTGACCCAGTCCGAGGGCATAATCCGGCATGTCGATGTCGTGACCCCGGCGACCAAACAGGTTACCGAACCGCTGTTTACCATGAGCATCCCCGAGACTTGGAAGGCGGTCGAACCAAGATACATTCCTGCCGCCCAGTATTCCTGGCAAGGTACCAGCAAGGATGACACGGCGAGGTGGCTCGATTTGTACATCGACAGCATTCCGTCCAAGATGGCGGTCAATCGAATGATTCCCTTGAGCTCCAGCGGTAACAAGATTATCGTGGACGACAGCGTCTCTGACAACTGTGTCAACTTCACTGATGAAAAAGCCGTCGATGCCCACACCGGTACCGTCGTCGCCAAGTGGTCGGGCGTGACGTTCATTTGTGATGCGGCCAACTCGCTGCGCAATCTTACGGGCACCGGCTCGACCGAGGGCATCAACACTCTAAAGCTGAAGGGTGCCACCAAGGGAACGCACCAGGTATTCTTCGTCTACACCGATCACAGCGGCAACCCCGACTACACGCCATTCACCGACGCCTTGAACTCCTTCGAACTTCGATAGCTCAACTCAAATATGTATACAAAAATACTATATCCTCAGCACGGAGAACACTATAAACTTGTTTATAGTGTACGAGTCCTGAGGAATATACCGAAAGTATATCTAGCGTAAGCATAGGCTGCTACACTACTAGTTAGTTAACAATGTAGTGCTGGAAGTAGGTGAAACTCCTACACTGTGCCGCAACTGTAATCCATGGCTCTTTAGGAAAAGAGCAGCCGGACAAAAAGTCGCACCTTTTTGCCCGCGCGTCGAGAAAAACGTAGTTTGTCTCGAGGTGGTAAGTCAGATACAGCAGTAAAGTCTCTCGAGCAAGAGCGGTAGGCGTCGTTTTGGGCCCTCTGTTTCATGCTTGAGACAGAGGGTATTTTAATGAGCGCAGTCGCAGGGTATTACGAGACGCAGACATTCCGGGAAGACCCGGCGCTGCTGGAATTCTACCCTGTCGAAGCTTCGGTTAGAGAGGCCGAATATGCTCACTCAACCTCGACGATTCACTATCTGGGTGAAGCAGCAGTGCGAGGCTTGAGTAGCTACGAGCGACATCGCGACCTGGCCTACGATGACTTCCGGACCGCCGTCGTCGAGATGATCAATAGCGATGAAGAATTCGGCAAACACCTTGATGTTGAAAATGGCGGTGTTCACGCTGTGGTTGATGGCCGCGCCCGATCGCACACCGGCCGTCCAATGGTCGAGGTGATTCGCAAAGGCGCCATAGCCTCTCGTAAACTGGCTCTCCAGGATCCAGTCTACGAAAGCCAGGCGGTGCGCGATGAGTGTGATGTTCCGGTTGCCGAGTGGGCTGATACCTTGCAGGTTGGCGAAACCCTCGTGGGGGTCAGTATGGCGCCGCTCGGCGATCTTCAGCAATACCCCGCAGCCTACAAGCAGCTGGGCTATGCCGAACTGCTCTACATCCAGGCCTTTGTGCGCACCGAGGATGCAATTCGTACCTTCTCATTCTCGGCCGATGCCTCCCGACCGGATGCGTGGCGTCAGGTATTGGCTCGTCATGGCATGGTGATTCCGGAGGACGAATCGGATAATACCTGGCTGCGTCATGCGATGGTGACGGAGCTGAGTGAAGCAGAGACGCCTGCATTTTTGCAGACGCTGCGCGGCGAGTACTATCAGTCGATCGGTCAAACCGGCAAGAGATTATCGGCCACGGAGTACGCCAATCAGCATGACGAGTTGTTACAAACAATTTTCGACACTTACTACGTCCCGATGGCCGAGGCCAACTATCTGGGGCAAAACAACCAGACCATGCGTGACTTCGCCGGTGCGCTATTGGACCGTGACATTAAACAGCTTGAGCCGTCAATTCGTCGCCAGCTGATTCGCATCAATAATGCTCAGAGATTTGACGATGAATCGACCAAGACCATGGACAAACTTATCCGCTATGCCGCGGCGGAACAGCTACGGAAAGGGATATCGCACTTTGTTAGCTCGAACCATCAATCGCCACGGCTTCGCCAATACGAAAACTTGCCATCGAGCATGGCTTCTCCGGTAATCGACCCCCTTAGGTTACACCAGATGTTGGCTGGAAATGTCCAGGCCGGAGCTGTTGCCGGACGGGAATACCTGGGCTGTGCTGGCAATGTCAACTTGACCGGTAACTCAAGTGACTCAAATGGCGAGAACGCCGGGCGCAACCCGCAGGAAGCATATGGGGGGCGCTCGGGCGAGGAATCTGAGGCTGGCGGTAAGCGCTACATGTCATGCCCATACTGCAGTGCTACGGTTTACGGCGATCCGTGCGCCAAGCGTCTGGCCTGTCCAGACTGTCGGGCGTTGGTGCTTAACGGCAAGGTTGTCAGTACCGGTGACGGTGGTTCACGCGCTAGGGCCGTCCAGGCAAAGGAAGCGGAACGGGCCCGGCGTGCCAAGGCTGCCGACAAGTTCAAGCAAGCAGCCCAGGCCGCTCGTGAACGCAAGAAGACAGGCGAGACACGTCAGAAAAACATGTTCACGCTGGCAGCATAAACGATATAATAAAGGTTATGAATACGGATACGAATTCGATTGGTCTGGATGCTACGGATGGTATTTATCAGGAATTGGTAAGTGATAAATCACCAGAGTTGTTTTGTGATTCTTGCGGCTTTTATCCCATCGAACCTGTCCATGGCCACTTCGTTTGCCCTAGCTGCAGGATGCCGACTAAGTGCTGTGAAGGAATGGCGATCCAAACCTAGCGGGTTTGGTTTTGCCCAAACACACCCCTACTTTTGGCTTGATCCAAAAGTAGGCAAAAGCTCAAGGCC
>CAZTXZ010000103.1:0-3084 GCA_964617895.1 uncultured Candidatus Saccharibacteria bacterium | reverse complement strand
CATAAGATTGCTAATGCGATCCGCGATGGTCTGGAACAAGAGTCGTTCGTGGTCGATGTGGCCTTCGAGGGGAACGAGGGTCTCAACAGTGCCCTGTACGAGGAGTACGACCTCATCATCCTGGACGTCATGCTGCCTGGAGTGGACGGGTTTTCTATTTGCCGGCAATTAAGGCAGGCTGGCAATCATACCCCCATCCTGATGTTGACCGCCAAGGATCAGCCGCGCGACGTCGTCGCCGGCCTCGACGCCGGAGCAGACGATTATCTAGTGAAGCCGTTTTCGTTCGAGGTCCTATTGGCCCGTATCCGCGCCCTGCTCCGGCGGCCCCACGATAGCGTCGGCAACACCTTGGTCGCCGGTGACCTTTCCCTGGACACGGTCAGCAAAGAGGTCAAGCGCGCCGGCAAAACTATCAATTTATCAGCCAAAGAATTCGCCCTGCTCGAATACTTGCTGCGCAACAAGGGCAAGGTTCTCAGCAAGCAAAACATAATTCATCATGTCTGGAACTTTGACGCAGACGTTCTGCCTAATAATGTCGAGGTTTTCATCACTTACTTGCGCGGCAAGATAGATCGACCGTTCAGCGGAGCGGCACTTATCAGGACAGTCCGCGGATTTGGCTATAAAATAGAAGCCTAGATATGCCAGACGTCATTTTACAACTCCGCCAAAGCTTGCGGCCGCATGCACACACCGTCCAACTTGCCGCGTCCTATTTACTCATCATCATGACGATGAGCATCAGCTTCAGCGTGGTGACCTATCACACTTCCGCCCAAGAGATTAGCCAGCAGTTGCCACCCGGCAGTACTTATAGCCAACTGACCATCACCGACTCCAATGTCTTCCGCGATTATTTGCAAGATCGGATTAGTGACGGCCGTCATGAATTACTAGTACGTCTGGTGGCGCTCAACGTGTTCGTCCTGATCCTCGGCGCATTCATCAGCTACATACTGGCACGGCGGACGCTCGAGCCCATCGAGGAGGCATTGGAGGCGCAGAGCCGGTTCGCGGCTGATGCCTCGCACGAACTCCGCACGCCACTAGCCACAATTCATACCGAAAACGAAGTGGCCTTGCGTAATCCAAAGCTTACCCTTGCCCGTTCCAGGGCGCTGCTAAAGAGCAATCTAGAAGAAGTAACTCGGCTGCAACAATTATCGGAAGGCTTACTGCACCTGGCGCGCGAAGACGGCAAGTTACCGCCACTGAGCACAGTTTCGCTGTCAGATGTGACGCGCGAGGCAATTGATAAGCTCTATCGCAGCGCCCAGGCCAAACGTATCGTCATAGAGGACAAAGTGGGCGACATAAAGGCCCACGCCAACCCTGTCAGTTTGGAGCAAATCATCACCATCTTACTCGACAACGCCATCAAGTACAGCCCCGACAAAACTGTAATCAGCGTGACTGCCAAGCGGCGGGGCAAAGAGGTACTACTGAACATAACCGACCAGGGTGTCGGTATCGCCGCCGACGACTTGTCGCGTATCTTTACCCGATTCTATCGGGTTGACCCTTCGCGCACATCCCGGCGGGTAAGCGGTCATGGCCTGGGCTTGGCACTGGCTACCAAGCTGGCCCAGCAGCAGAATGGCCAGATAACAGTCGCTAGCAAGCCAAACAAAGGCTCTACATTCGTCGTTCACCTAATGCCCGGCAAAAGCTAGAGCTTGACATCGGTTGTGTATGGACCTATCGTTCAACTATATGGTTGAATATAATTCTTCCCCGCTAGACTCGACATTCGGCGCCCTCGCCGACCCCACCCGGCGTGACATATTGGCGCGAGTATCACAGCAGGCTTTGACGATTACTGAGATCGCCACGGCCTACGATCTTTCTTTCGCCGCCATCTCCAAGCATCTTCAGGTACTCGAGCGTGCCAACCTGATATTAAAGCGCCGGCGCGGCAAAGAGCAGCTAGTGCAAATCTCACCGACCGCGCTCAACGACGTGGCCGCCTATCTCGAACCTTATCGCGATTTGTGGGCTGGCCATGTCGATTCAGGCCACGATAATGATATGCACCTCTCGACCTAATCGGCCTCCTGGCTCTTGCGTCTTGCAGCTTGCGCTTTCTTGATGTTATTGGACCAGGCACGGCGTTGAGCGGGTGTAGGTTTGTCCTTTTCGGCTACGTTCTTACGGTCCTTGGCCACGAACACGTCACCCTTTTTATGAACCGGTTTACTACCCAAACCCTTTAGCAGGTCCTTGGCATCGGCGTCATCAGCGACCAAAGTATCGCCGCTGACATGGGCAAATTTCTTACTGACCAGCCAGGCCTGCGTCGCCCAAGAGCCACTAGAGCGATGACCGGTGACTCGCTGTATTCCACCCGGATCACCCACATCCTGGGTCCTGAAGGATCGAAACTGCGAGCTTGGACGTACGATTATTCGATAGTAATCACCTGTCCCCTTCGTGCCCGGTTCTGCCCGACGGCTCCGGGTGGCTGCACGCGATTTGGTATCATGTTGTTTGCTTGTTGGCATATCATTTCCTCCGTTAACCCTACCCTGCAGTTTATGGGAGTAGTCCGAGCCGAGCAGTAAGAAACCGGACACCGGGGCTGGTGCTACTGTCATTCGTAGTGGTAGTGCTTACACCAGTGCGCTACAATTATGCCATGGAAGCAGAAGATTTTCGTTGCCCGGTTTGCCGTCACCACCTAGAGCCATCCGTAAAGGACTCCTACGTCTGCCCGCAAAAGCACGGCATCCTGATTGAGGACGGTCATCTTAGCAACGAGGACGGCCAAGTCTTGCAGCAAATCGAAGCCCGAGAAGGCAGTGACCTGGAATCAGGGACCGATAACTACCGCAGCATCACTTGCCCCCACTGCGAAGCCAAGATGGACTACATCGATTACAACTTCACAGGAGTTATGATCGATGCTTGCACCAGATGCAACTACCGTTGGATCGACCAGGATCAACTGGCCAAGACAAAGAGCCTGCCCATGACCCTAGCCCCCGCAGACGCGACGTTCATCAGTAAACTCGATTTCTGATCCAAATAAGAACAAAACCCCAGCGAAAGGCTGGGGGTCTTCTTCTTGGTGGAGCTGCC
>CAZTXZ010000102.1:0-3098 GCA_964617895.1 uncultured Candidatus Saccharibacteria bacterium | reverse complement strand
ACTAAGGACTGGGAGCAATTCCGCAAGCAAGTCGCCTCGACCAAACTTTACACCGAGACGGCCCGTCAAATGCATGCCGAAATCTGGAGCGCGCACCCCCACGATTGGCACATCAAATCACAAAGTAACCGACTGAACGGCGGCGACTGGAAAAAACAATGAACCCCGACGAATTCACCAACCAGGAATTGATGCTCGACGTCGGCGATGGCCACCAGCTGTACGTCCACGATTGGGGCAACCCCAAGGCCAAGACACCCATCGTCTTCTTGCACGGCGGTCCGGGCAGTGGCTGCAAAGACAAGCACAAACTGACTTTTGATCCTGGCATACACCGCGTCATCTTTCACGATCAACGGGGCTGCGGCAAAAGTACGCCCTATGGTTCGCTCGAGCACAACACCACCAACGAATTGGTCGAAGACATCGAGAAAATTGCCAAGAAACTCAAATTACAAAAGTTCATCCTGACTGGCGGCTCGTGGGGCAGTACCCTGGCGCTGATGTATGCGCTGAAGCACCCGGAACGTGTCGAACAACTTGTCATCCGCGGCGTCTTTACTGCCCAAAAGAGCGAGATTGATTGGCTCGACCACGGCTATTTCAAACTGTTTTACCCCGAACTATGGCAACGCTACGAAGAGTCGGTCCCCAAAACTCACCGCAAGGACCCAACCGCCTATCACGCCAAGCACATACTAGGCGATGACCAGTCAAAACTGATCGAGTCAGCCAAAGCTTACGGCGAGCTTGAGAGTTCTATCATGAGCATCGACGATCGCCCGCACCTCCAAGCCGCACCAGACGAAGAATACGACCCGACATTCGTCAAACTCGAGGTAAATTATATGCAAAACCGGTGCTTCATCCCCGAGGGTTACATCATGAAGAACGCCCACAAACTGACCATGCCGGTGTGGATAGTGCAGGGCCGGTTCGACATGGTCTGTCCGCCCGCCACCGCCTACGAACTTCATCAGCGAATCAAGGGGAGCCAATTGTTATGGGCCATGGCCGGACATGGCAACGATCGCAGCACATACGACATCGTGCGCACGCTATATCTCAGCATCGCCCCATGAACAACAAAGCCGATCCACTAAAAATCTGCACGCTTTTGCTGCTGGTAAGGGACGGCCGGATTTTGTTGGCCATGAAAAAGCGCGGCTTCGGTTCGGGCCGCTACAACGGCGTCGGCGGCAAGATTACGTCCGGCGAAACGATCGAGCAAGCCCTCGTCCGTGAATGCCAAGAGGAGATCGAGGTCACCCCGACCAAGTTCGACAAGGTGGCCCTGCACGACTTTGCATTCCCAGACGGTACGCCTGACATGCAAGTGCACGCCTACATCTGTACGGAGTGGGAGGGCGAACCGGTCGAGACCGAGGAGATGGCGCCCAAGTGGTTCGATATTGCGGACATACCCTACGACAAGATGTGGCAAGATGATATTATCTGGCTCCCCCTAGTTCTAGTGGGCAAGAAAATGATTTGCCGCTTCGTCTTCGACGAAAACGACATCATGCTGAGTGGGGAATTCAAATTTGTCGACAAGCTACGCTAAGCAGCGTGACGGTATTCGGGAGCTTGAGGCGGTTGGTTGGCAAAGTGTATGGCGTCCAACACGGTCCTAGAGGCGGCGCTGGCGTCGATTTCGGCAGAAGGAGTAATCATGTCTGCGCTTGGCGTTTCAAATTCGAGTGCCTGAGGCGGATAAACATGCTGGTTGACGGCTCCGCGGGCCGTTTCGGTGAATGACACGGCCAGGCCATAGAGGGCTACCACGATCGGGTCGGCCGAAATACCCAGCTCTTCATCTTCAGTTGCAGCTCCATCACGCTCAGGCGTAGCAGCATCATATTCAGGGTCAAGCGTATACCAACCGTAGCGAGCATCTTCGGTGTGCAGCAAAGCTCGAGCCGCGGCTGGCCGCGTCGTGCCGTCAATCTGTGTGACCGGTGTAAAACCCCTGGAAGATTCCATACTTATAGAGTAGTACTTTTACGCGAAAAATCAAGTGGTAGACGTATCAATGGCGAGCTAGACGAGGGCGACGAGTTCGATGTCGAAGACCATGTCGGAGTTGGCCGGGATGTTGGCGGCCGGTGAATGAGAGCCATAAGCCATGTCGGCCGGAATCAGCAAGCGGCGTACGCCACCGACTTTCATGCCCGGTACGCCCTTGGTCCAGCCTTCGATGACTTGAGAAAGGCCAAAGCTAATTGGCTCACCAAAATCGTGTGAACTCTGGAAAATCGTGCCGTCACGAGCCAACGCCCCCGTGTAGTGCGCGGTGATGGTCGCACCCTCCGGTACCACATCGCCGGTACCTTCCGTGACGTCGATGATTTGCAGTTCGGTTATCGAATCAATCGGGTCGAAGCCGACTAATTTAGTACCTTCGAGTTGAGTGTTGTCTTGTGGATTCATAAGTACTAAGTGTACAGCAAAGTCAGATTTTAGACATACAAGCACCGCTTGAACGGGTTACGATTGGCCAATCATTCGGGTAGATTTCAGGGAGGCCGTCATGCAGATTCGGAGATTTTGGACCAACAACAACTTAAGTATCGTCACGCTCGGATTATTCGTGGTCATCCTAATTGGCATGAGCCTGGTCGGGTGGCACGATCAAAACAACGAGCTAGCCGACCATCAACAACCGGCCGTTTCCTACGGGGCCTACGTCACCAGTGGCGAATTTGTCGAAGGTGTTTTCGAGAACTGGGAGAGTGAATTCTTGCAAATGTGGGCGCTGATAGTCCTGACGATATACTTGCGTCAAAAAGGCTCCAGCGAATCAAAACGCCCGCACGGCAAGATGGAGCAGGACACCTCCTCGCGCTACTCAATCTTGCGCGGCAGCAATCGGGCCAGGGCACTTCGACATGGGCTTTACGCACATTCGCTGAGTATCGTCCTGTTCTCGCTGTTCCTTTTTTCATTCATCTTCCATGCCGTAGGTGGCGCTGCAGCGTACAACTCCGAGGCGCTACTACACGGCGGACAACCGCTCGGTGTTTGGCGCTTTATCACGACCGCCGAGTTTTGGTATCAATCGCTCCAAAACTGGCAGAGTGAATTCATGGCGGTAGGCA
>CAZTXZ010000101.1:0-3129 GCA_964617895.1 uncultured Candidatus Saccharibacteria bacterium | reverse complement strand
TAGAGGGGCGAGAGTCCCTGCGAGGGTTCGAATCCCTCTCTCTCCGCCAAACAAAATGCCCGCTGGTAGCGGGCATTTTGCTTGGCTGTGTTCGAGGGATACGAACCCTTCGGCTTTGTCGAAGGGTTCGGCGAACGAGGAGCGCAGAGCAAGAAGGTGACTTCACCTTCTTGTCGAGCACCGCAGGAAGGAGTGCGGCGAAGCCGCGCGATATCCCTCTCTCTGGGTGGGATCGCCAAACGGCCCACCCTGGCAGCGCATTTTGCGCTCGCCGGGCGAGGCGAATCCCTCTCTTGATGTTTGGCAATGAGCACGCCGCAGCGAAAAAGGCCGAAGGCCGCTATCCTGCTCGACAGGGGAGCCAGGTCGACCAAAGGTCAAGGTCGAATCACCCTTCTCTGCGGCGTCCTAGCCCCCGGTAGTTTTCGAAAATGCTCTCCCCGTGTACAATATCGCTTATGGATGGGGATAAGAACGATAGTCAAAATGCGCCCGAACAGAGCGCAACTACCACAGGGCCGGCCCAAACGGCTCAGCCAGAAACTTCACAAGAATCTCCGGCGCAAGCCACGACCGAGTCTGAATTTGACCAAACTTTGCCAGAACCATCACTAGCAAACGGCCAGACGGTGACATGGGTTGCCTCGGAGTTCATCGCCCACACCAAGACAGTGGGTTGGTACGCTGCCCTTTTCGCGGTGACGGTAGTTTTTGCCGCCGTGGTCTGGTTGTTGACCAAAGATATGGTGGCTACGGTCGTGATCGTCTTCGCCGGCCTGTTGTTTGGCACTTATGCGGCGCGCAAGCCGAAGCAGATCAACTACGCGCTAGACGGCCGGACTCTCACTGTAGGACAGCGCTCCCACCCGCTTAACGAGTTTCGTTCTTACACAATCATGCCCGAAGGGGCTTTCTCGAGCATCATGCTCATGCCGCTCCAACGGTTCGGTTTGATCACGACGATTTACTTCGATCCCCAGGATGAGGCGGCAATCGTCGATATCCTGAGCCGACGCCTGCCCCATGAGGAGCGCAAGCCCGACGCCATCGACCGAGTATTACGACGCATCAGATTCTAACAATAGGATAAATGAAATAGAGCCACCGACGGGAGGTGGCTCTATGCCTGTGGTACAAGGCGCTTTCTATCTAGTGGTACCGTGCTTCCTTTGCATTAAGCTTTCGCTCCATGCGACTCACAAACCGCTTGCGCCGATCGCGGTCGTCCCACTTATCAAATGTTTCCATCAATTCGTCTTCGTCGTATGACATATTGCTAGCCCTCCTTTTTTCAGCTAGTAACTAGTAGTATGCCGACAGTGGCCATGAGTCGCAGTGAAATTTTACATAAGCATTGTTCGACACGGCCATAGGCAGGACGAAGGGCTGTCGGTTACAATGAGGAAATGAATGTCATTCAGCGAACGGTCGCGTGGTTCGATGAGTATCAGCGCCGTCACAAGTTTGTCGGCTTCCCTCTGGCGGTGTTCAAAAAATACGGCGATGACGAAGCCGGGCATCAGGCGGCGCTGCTGGCCTACTATGCCTTCTTATCGATTTTCCCACTGCTGTTGGTTCTGACCTCTGTCTTGAAACTGCTAGTTCGAAACGATGACGAGCTCAGGCTAAAAATAATCGAGAATGCCACGACGTACTTCCCGCTCGTGGGAAATGAGCTGCAGCGAAACGTGCATGGATTGGGCACGAGCGGTGTCGCCTTCGTGGTGGGCCTGCTACTGGCTTTATTTGGGGCCCGCGGGGTAGCCGATGCGCTACGCGGGGGTATCAATCATGTCTGGCAGATACCCTATGTGCGCCGTAGCGGCTTCCCACGCGCCCTGCTCCAGAGCTTTGGGAGCATCGCCATCGGCGGTGCGGGGCTTACGCTAGCTCCAATCATATCCGGCTATGCCGTCAGCCTGGGTGGCCATGGCTGGCTGGCCCGTAGTGTCGCCCTGGTGATAACCATCGGCATCTTGTACGGCATGTTCTTGGCCCTAGTTCGCATCGCTCTGCCCGTCCGGGTACCGCTGCGGGATTTGCGCCCAGCGGCGGCCTTGGCGGCAATCGGTCTGACCGTCCTGCAGCTTGCTGGTGGCTTCATCCTCACGCGCCAATTGCAGCACCTGAACGATTTGTACGGTACTTTCGCCCTCGTTTTGGGACTGCTGTATTGGCTATACCTCCAATCACAGATTTTATTCTATGCGTTCGAAGTCGCATCGGTTCGCGCTCTCAAACTCTGGCCGCGTTCCATCGACCAGCAAAAACTGACCGAGCAAGATCACCGAGCATTCCGACTGTACGCGCGGCGTAACCGTTACCACGACGACGCACCTGTACATATCAGGCGGCACAGATTTCGTCGCAAATCCGACTGACTAATCCTTGATTTCGCGCCACACCGTGAAGGCGGTGAGGGCGAACAGCGAGCCGACGAACATCCAGCTCAGACCCTGCCAACCGAAGGCCGTGGAATGGTTCAGGCTAGCCGTAAAAAGTGAATAAAGCGCCAGACCAAATATCGAGCCGACGAAGCTCCACACCACTACCGGGCCTAGGGCATTATGAATCTTGGCCCATATCGTCACGACGCCCGTCATCAGTCCCGTGAAGGCCGCCACCAGGGCAATATCCCACATCGCATGCATCCTCTAGTATTCGAGGTACTTTCGCCACCAATTATTGGTCACATCCCTTATGGGCGCGTCTTGTGGTTGGTGTGATGATTCTCGTGCGTGTCGCATAGAGCCTCCTTTGGTGTTAGTTTGTGCTTTGCGCCAAGTCGCGGCGCGGTACGGCTACTGCTCGTTGAAGCTCAGGTCTGGGTTGAGGAAAATATCTTCGATCTGCTGGGGTTCGGTCAGCGTCTTTCGTGGCATACGGCCTCCTCTGTTACGCTTAACAGTATATGTAGCTACGAAGCGCCTGACTGCATGATTTTTTACACGGAACATAACTTGATGATTCGGCAAGATTGATTCGTTGGTGGGGCTCGGAGAGGGATTCGCCTCACCCTTCGGGTTCGTCAATCCCTCTCTCGGAGACAAAATAAATAGCCCACACGTAGTGGGCTATTTATTTTGGCGGAGAGAGAGGGATTCGAACCCTCGGTACCGTTGCCGGCAC
>CAZTXZ010000100.1:0-3203 GCA_964617895.1 uncultured Candidatus Saccharibacteria bacterium | reverse complement strand
ACGCCGAGGTCTACATCCTGACCAAGGAAGAGGGTGGTCGTCACACGCCATTCTTTAAGGGCTACAAGCCTCAGTTCTACTTCCGTACTACGGACGTGACTGGTGAGGTTGAGCTGCCGGCTGACAAGGAAATGGTCATGCCTGGTGATACTGTCACCTTCAAGGTAAAACTCCTCGCTCCTATTGCTATGGAGCAGGGTCTGCGCTTCGCTATCCGCGAAGGCGGCCGCACCGTTGGTGCAGGTGTCGTTACCAAGATCAACAAATAACATTCGTTGATCCGCAGGAAAGCGCTCGATGAGAGCGCTTTTTTGTTTGGTAGAACAACGTATTTGAGCTACAGTATCTTCAATAATGAATCTCAGCGGCGAAGCCTGGTTGCGGAGCGCCGAACGCCGGCGGTTAGACATAGCATATGCCTCGGTTTACCTTCCCGTCTTTGGTTCGCTGGCTCTGGCCGGAGGTTTGGCTGGGGCGGCTATCGACAGACACACGCCGATATTTAGACAACGCCGGGCCGGCCGGGACAACACGTCGTTCACGATTCTAAAACTTCGTACCATGCCGCCCGAAACTCCGCACACGATCAGCGACGGCCCTGATGACTCTCGGGCCACCAAATTCGGCCGCATCCTACGAAGGAGCAGTCTGGATGAAGCACCTCAGTTAATTAATATATTAAAAGGTGATATGTCGCTGGTCGGTCCGCGGCCGCTGTTGGAACGGCATATCGAAACAATCGCCAATAGGTTACCGCCACCGCTTGCTGATGAGTGGTTAGCGGCACGCTCAGTTTGTCGCCCTGGTATCATCAACCCATTCGCAGTTAGTGTGGAGCGCTACGGCGAGCCCTACAGTACCGAGACGCGGGTCAGGTCCGAGATTGCCTTCGCAGAGTATGCCTGTCGCGAGGTCGACCGCCAAATGCTCAGAGACATGTTGGCCAGTTGGTTCGGGCACAGCCATCATGCCGTCGAGCCGGAGGCCGTAATTGATCCCGGTCTGGCGGCCTGACTTGCATTAGCACGCAGGGTCTGTATACTGGGTGACAATCATTCAATAGTAATAACCCAGGGTATGAACGGAATGCCAAGGGAAATAGGGAGGAATAAACATGACATTAAGATTTGAAGAAGCCGTCGACCAGGCGGTCATACAATCAGATACCTCAGAGCTTTCAGGTGATGTCGAGCATCATGCCGATACACTATTGAGCGGCGAGAGCGCGGGTGAGCCCTCCGTCGAAGTACGGCAGGCTGCCGGCGAAGTGGCACTGGAAAGTAGTGGCATGATCGTTGATGGGAATAGCGGCGCGCAACCGCGGCAGGGCGACATCGGAGTGTTTCTAGGAGTCGACTGGGCTGCACGTTTTGGTCGAGGTTCCAATGCCGTAGAGCCAGGCTTAGACCCTGCCAATGAAGATCGCCGAGAACACGGCCGCTACTTTTAGCTCGGGCCTCTTGCTACATCACCGATAACAGGATATACTAATCTTCGCATTACTAATCGTGCCGAGAACTCGTCCGGTATCCTCGAGATATAAGCTTCCGTATTCGGTATAAATCAACAAGTTGCTTTATACCTCCGTGCGTCACTTATCACTCATCACTCCGGGAGAGGTTACGGCACACCAATAGCAACAGGAGCTATACCCATGGCTGACGCCAAACCAACAGATGTAAAACAGCGGATCCGCATCCGCCTGAAGGCTTATGACCACAAGGTCATCGACCAGGCCGCCAAGCAGATCGTCGATACGGCACTGCGTACCGGTGCTACCTTGGCTGGTCCGATCCCGCTGCCGACTCGCAAGACGACTTTCACTGTCGTCAAGAGCCCGCACGTCTACAAGAAGGGTCGTGAACAGTTCGAGATGCGCGTCCACAAGCGCCTGATCGACGTTTTCGAACCGACTCCCAAGACCATCGACTCGCTTATGAACCTCAGCCTGCCGGCTGGCTGCGACGTCGAAATCAAGATGTGATCATCGAAACGCCCCACCCGGGGCGTTTTTGTTAATGCCGTCTCGGTGTGCTTAAATAGTAGTAATGGCTAAGTCAAAACAAAAAGTTCAACGTTCCAAAAAGCCCGTCTTCAGCAATGACGGTCCATATTTACTGAAGCTCGTCCTGTACACGATTCTTGGTATGCAGTGGCTATGGATTCAGCAACCGGATGGTGTGCACTATCCGTTGCCTTTTGGTCTGGTGCTAGGGCTAATCTTCGCGGCCCACGAGCATTTCCAGGTCGACCGCAAGATCGAGTACGCAATCTTACTAGCCGCCATGCTGGCCGGTTATGTGACCAAAATCGGCATATTCGTAACTATTTAGGTAGGACCGGCATTATCCATACAGTCAGTCAAACCATGTAGAATTTGCAACACATTGACAGTAGTGGCAGTTTTCTGGTACTCTGTTATGGTATCAAACAAGTCCTGAACTTGATGATTCAGGTAGGTCCCACACTCAACAGGGGGAAACCGCCCGAACATCAAGCGTTTTTATGTCTATACCACATACAAACCAGGGATAAATAAAGGAGATGCGCGGGAACGCGCAAAGACGCTATGAAAGCACTAATCACACGAAAGGTTGGCATGACCAGTACCATCGCAGAAGACGGTACGGTTGCTGCTGTTACCTTGCTTTCCGCTAGTCCCTGTGTCGTGACACAGGTCAAGACCGCAGATGTCGACGGCTATACTGCCGTACAGCTCGGTTTTGAAGAAGGAAAAAAGCAAAATACTAACAAAGCTCAAGAAGGACATCTCAAGGCCGCCGGTATGCTCCCGAAGATTATGCGCGAGTTCCGCGTAGCCGAGATTCCAGAAGACCTCAAGGTTGGATCAACGATCAGCCCCGAGGTCTTTTCAGTTGGCGACGTCATCGATGTCACTGGCACCAGCAAAGGTAAGGGTTGGGCCGGCACCATCAAGCGCCACAACTTCCACCGTCAGCGCGCTACGCACGGTGGCAAGGGCAACACCCGCAAAGTCGGTTCCATCGGTAGCATGTACCCACAGCACATCTTCAAGGGCAAGAAAATGGCCGGCCAGATGGGCTACGAGCAAGTCACCGTCCAGAACCTGAAAGTCGCTTTGGTCGACGCCGAGAACAACATCATCGGTGTCGTCGGAGCCGTACCTGGACCGAAAAAAGGCATCGTAATTAATAAGGAGGCGAAGGAATTGCTACTGCTGC
>CAZTXZ010000099.1:0-3313 GCA_964617895.1 uncultured Candidatus Saccharibacteria bacterium | reverse complement strand
CCGGACCAGTCCGGCAACCACTCAGCTTAGTTGGTATGATATATACATGAGCGGTGTAGAAAAAAGACACAGAATTGGGATACTGGCGGGGACATTCGACCCGGTGCATGTCGGTCATATCACCTTTGCCCTTCAGGCAATCGAACGCGCCAATCTGGATGAGGTTGTCTTCGTGCCGGAGCGTCGGCCGCGCCACAAGGTGGGGACCGAGCATTTTGCCCACCGTGTCAGCATGATCCGTCAAGCCATCAAACCACACTCACGGCTTTCGCTATTAGAGGTGGTGGAGGCGAGACTGGATACGACCCGGACATTGCCACACCTGCGGGCCGTCTTCGGCGATGCCGAGTTGGTGCTGCTGGTAGGTTCGGACGTCTTACCATCCATCCCGGGCTGGTCGCGGTCGTCTCGATTGCTCGACCAGGTTGAACTGGTCGTCGGTGTCCGCGAGGGTGAATCGCCGGAATCGATGGAGCTTCAGGTGGCAATGTGGCCCGAACGGCCCAGGTCACTACGGGTTTTTACGAGTTTCGCTCCATCTGCTTCGAGCAGTCAAGTCAGGTCGATATTACGCGATGGTAACACTAGCCATGGTGTACTTGCCAGCGTGCGGCGCTATAGCTTGCGCAATTGGCTATATATCCGGTTGCCCGGGCGATAATCCCTTAAAAAATCGTTGACAACATGCTCGTGCTTTCACTAGAATAAGAGCAGTTTCTAACGCAATATGCGAGACTTGCCAAAAGAGACAAAAACATTAACAAAAAATCAAAAAGTACACGGCAGCAGTCGTGCATTTTGTGTACGTGTTTGACACAAGATGCTATTTGCTATTGCTTTCGTGACGTGAGGAGATCATATGCCTGTCAAGGTAAAGGTCATGAACAGTGACGAATCCAAGGTATTCGTTCGCGTACGCCGTCCGGTGTGGCAACAATTCCTGGAGTACTAACTCGTTCACAGGTTCCATGAATCAATAAAGCCCCGGTTAATTCCGGGGCTTTATTGTGTCAACGAGAAGTCCAATCAACTCTTCTTGGACGTTTCGGCCAGGGCCGCGTCAATCAGTTTGGAGAACGCATCGAGCGACGGTTGATTGGCCGAGTCGAGCAATTTCACGTTCTCGATCTTCTTGCCATTCAGGTAGTAAGTCGGCGTAGCCATGTCGTCGCCAGTAGCTTTGAAGGCGGCAATATCGGCATTGATGGCGTCGTTGACCTTGGAACTCCTAAAGTCTGCTTGAAACTTGGTAACATCAAGTTTGAGCTGCTGAGCGTACTGCGTGAAGTAGTCAAGTGCGGTGCTGCTGTTACTCCAGATCGTTTGGTTCTGGTACAGCAGATCGTGCATCTCAAAGAACTTACCTTGCAAACCAGCGGCTTCGGCGGCTCGTGAGGCTCCGAAGGCGTTCGGGTGCAGCGACGTTAGCGGTAGGTGGCGGAATTGGAAGCTGATCTTGTCGCTGTATTTTTGCTGCACCTGGTTGGTCACCACGAAGAAAGTCGCGCAGACTGGACACTGGAAGTCACCATACTCGACGAGTTTGACCTTGCTAGCCGTGTTGCCTTCGATGTGGCTGGTCGCCTTGGCATTGTTGCTCGAAGGGTTATCGCCCTTGTTGTTGCCGTTGTCGGTGTAGATGACTACGCCCACGAATCCCAGCACGATGATAATCAGAATAGCCCAAAATTGTTTCGACATGTAGTTGTTCTCCCTCTGCGAATTAGTATAACGCATGTTAGCCGCGACGTTGCCGCCAAACTTTCAAAACGGCTCCAAAAATCGTACCATGAAGGCATGTTGCAATTCGTGATTGCTGTCGTTTGCTTGGGCCTGGCCGTCGTCGCCATGGTGATGCAAAAGACGTATTTTTATATATCGGTCAAAGAACTCAAGCGCCAGGCCTCTCATCATGATCCGCTCGCCTCGGTTTTATGGCAGGCCGTGGGTTATGGAAGTACCCTCAAGCTGTTCTTGTGGCTGGTTACGGTCGTGATGTCAGGTGTAGGATTGGTGCTGCTGGCCACCGTGGCACCGATGCCGCTTGCCATCATGGCGGTGGGATTGCTGCTGCTGTACACCTTTGCCTGGCTGCCAAATACTCGACTTAGCTCGTTCGGCGGTCGGATCACAGTATTGGCGACGCCGACCGTCGTCTGGATGCTGGCCAAGGCGACGCCGCTATTGCGCCCGGCGCAGCAGTACGCCAGACAGTACGCCGGCCAGAATCACACTGGCTTGTTCCAGCGCGAAGACTTGGTCGAGATGCTGACCCGTCAAAAGCATCAACCCGACAACCGGATAGATGATGCCGAGCTCGACATGGCCATCGCTTCACTGACTTTCGGCACCAAGCTGGTCCGTGACGTACTCGTACCGCGCAGCCGCGTCCGGGCCGTGTCGGCCAACGACGAGATAGGTGTTTCTGTCATAGACGAGCTGCACAAAACGCTCTACACTCGTTTTCCGGTCTACGATGGTTCGCCCGACCACATCGTCGGCACGCTTTATCTGTACGATCTGGTCGAACACCGCATGAGCACCCAGCCAAAGGTAGCGTCGGTCATGGAGCCACGTGTCTTTTACGTGCACGAGAATGACACGCTCAGCGAAGTCTTGCACACCTTTTACCAGACCAAACATCAATTGTTCGTGGTGATAAATAGTTTCGATGAATATCTGGGTATCATCACGCTCGAGGATGTTCTGGCCCAGGTTATCGGACGCGACATAATACACCCGATAGACCATGCGCATGACCGGCAAGGAGTCGCTGCTCGCCATGTCAAAAAGCCGGCAGCGCCGGAGCCGGAACTATCGGAAGAGGCTCCTGACGACACCCCCAAAGAAGAGAAAAGCGAATAGAATCTTACGGCTCCAGATGTGATTTGCCGCAAAAAGGTGATAAAATTACTCCCATGAAACGTTCTATGGTACGCGCAAATATGAATTCACGGATCGGCAGGCAGTAGCCGGTGCTGCTCCTGTGCATTCGATCCCCACGCAGCCGTCCATACAACTAACAGAGGAAAACTTATGAGAATTCTTAGTTCTGACGTTGCCGCTCACGCCGGCAAGACGATCCACATCGAAGGATGGCTACACAAAAAACGACTGCTAGGCGGCCTGACATTCATCAGCGTCCGCGATCGCCGCGGCCTGACCCAAGTGGTCATAAAAGACAAAGATGAAGTCGAAAAACTGCGTGGCATGCAAATTGGCACCGTGCTGGCCGTCGATGGCACGGTCAAGGAAGGGCCACGTGCTCCCGGCGGTGCCGAGCTGCACGACGCCAAGCTCACTATCATGGTTC
>CAZTXZ010000098.1:2310-3341 GCA_964617895.1 uncultured Candidatus Saccharibacteria bacterium | reverse complement strand
ATCCAGAACCAGAACGCCAGTGCCCAGACCAGTGCTAACTTCTGGATCGATGGTAGTGGACGTATTGACGGTCAGATGATGCTTGGCGGTGGAGTAAACCAGTCGCAACTTGTCGTGAGGGCAAATGCCAGCCAGACAGTTGCGAATTCCTTGATTGTACTTCAGACCTCTGGGGGTGTCGAGCTTGCTCGTATTAACGCCGATGGCAACAACAACTACGCCTTCGGCAAGGCGGCTCTTGATTCATTGACTTCAGGTACTGGCAACATCGCGATTGGCACCAATGCACTTACCGCCAATGCAGTACGAAACGATAACATTGCTATCGGTAACAGCGCTCTCCAGAATGCGACCAATGCGTGGAGCCTTGTTGCGATTGGCGCTAACTCGCAACTTACCAACACGAGCGGTGTGAGCAACACGGCTATCGGGTTTGATTCTCTGCGCCTAAACTCAACCGGTGACTACAACACTGCCGTGGGAGATAGTGCGCTTCGAGCGACAACGTCCAGTGAAGGTACGGCGGTGGGACACAACTCCTTTACGGTGACCACTGGTTCGCGAAATACTGGCCTTGGTGCATTCTCTGGCGTGGCGACTACAAGTGGTGGCGAAAACGTCGCAATCGGTGCATATTCACTGAACCAGAACACCACTGGTCAGCAAAACGTTGCCCTGGGTGCTCAGTCTATGTATGTCGCGACGGGAAGCTTTAACGTGGCGAGTGGTTACCGCTCCATGTACCAAGGAGCATCTGGCACCACAGCAGCTTCTGTATAGACGCACTTGTGGTGATCTTCATATTTTGTTTTCAATCCATTGAGGATCAGCACGCTCTCCTCGATGGATGGAGGCTGCACGATGATTTTTTGAAATCTTCGCTCGAGAGCAGGATCTTTTTCGATGTGTTTGCGATATTCATCTAACGTGGTTGCACCGACGCAATGCAATTCACCGCGTGCTAATGCCGGTTTTAACATATTGCCTGCATCCATAGCACCTTCGGCTTTTCCTGCACCGACCATGGTGTG
>CAZTXZ010000098.1:0-2300 GCA_964617895.1 uncultured Candidatus Saccharibacteria bacterium | reverse complement strand
AGTCAGTGGATTCGATGCGTTGCAGAACAGCACGGGTAGCTACAATGTAGGATCCGGATACGAAGTCCTGTTCAATACCAGCACCGGCAGTGGCAATGTCGCACTTGGACGCAGTGGTCTGCGCTCAAATACTACTGGTTCTAACAATTCCGCGCTCGGATATTATGCAGGGTACGTAGACGTAAATGGTGTCTTCTCGACAAGTGCGGCGCTACAGAATGCAACCGCTGTCGGTGCCTATGCACAGGTCCAGGCGAGTAACAGTATCGTCCTTGGTTCGATCGATACGACGACAAATGTCGGTATCGGTACTACCAAGCCCGACAATCTCTTCAGCGTGAGCCCCGTAGTTTATAGTGCTGGCACTGCATCGCAGAGCGGTACCGCTGTTACGGGTAGCGGTACGACCTGGGGTACAGGTACCGGTACCGTCAAGGTTGGCATGAAGATAATCTTCGCAAGTGGTCAGAGCGCTACAATCACTGCGGTCAACAGCAACACGAGCCTGACAGTCGATACCTCTCAGACGGTGGGCTCGACTTCGTACCGCATCCACACGGTCGGATTCCAAGTTACAACTAGCGGAAACGCGTATGTCCAGAACACATCAACTACCGCCTTCCGGGTACAGAATGCAGGCGGAACAGATGTATTATCGGTTGATACGACAAATCAAAAGGTAATAGCAAATCTGGTAGATAGCGTGACCGGATACAGCTTCAACAGCACCGCTGGCGCAACCACCACCTGTACCAGCGGCGATTTCCTGCAGAATATAGTAATACAAGGCGGTATAGTCACCGGAGGAACCTGCGCGGCTGGCGGCGGTGGCGGTGGTGCCAACACCAGCCTAAGCAACATCGCCAGTACTAATTTGAGTGCACCGCTTAATGTCACCTCTGGTAACCTAACCCTCCAGACAACCACTAGCGGTAACATCAACATCGCCCCGGTTGGTACGATTAACCTTCAGAGTAGTGTTGTCGTGTCGGCTGGCAAGAGCTTAACCCTCGCTGGAGGTGACACTATCTCACGCCTAGCCCTGACACCGACCGCGGGCATGATGTACTACGACACTGACACTAAGCAGCTGATGGTCTACGCCAATGGTAAGTGGCAAGCAGATAAGGCGGAAGCCATATTGGTAGCTGCTAGCAACTCCAGTGATGCCGACAAGGCTGCGGCGGATTACGTGGCCGATGGTACCGATGACCAGGTCCAGATAAACGCCGCCCTGGCTGCGGCCGATCCGGCGGGCAGTGGTCGCAAGTCCGGCAAGGTCTACCTCTTTGCCGGTACATACACGACGCACCAAACCGACAATGGCAACGCTACTATCCTTGTTCCGAATAACACCACCCTGGCCGGTGCCGGTACGGGAACCGTCATACGTTTGGGTGACATCGACGCTAGCGACAACCTGATCGAAAACAGCGACAAGACTACCGGTACCGGAGTAGTCATACGCGACCTTAAGTTAAACGGTCAAGATTCACTCAACACGGCTGGTTCACAAAGCGGTATCTATCTAGACACGATCGGTAGCGGCACTACGCAGGGTGCCCGGGTGGTCAATGTTGAAGTCCAGGATTTTCGCGACATTGGTATCGTCCTCGACAACTCCGCCAACAACGTCATCGAGCGCTCCATCTCCCAGGGTTCAGCGTACGGTATTAGCATATCTTGGGGCTCGACCAACAACACGATTACCGGCAACAAGTTCCAGGACAACACCTCTACTGGTATGTACATTAACGATGGCAGCTACAACACCATAACCTCGAACAACGTACTAGATAACAATAGTGGCGGTGTGAACTTTGACTCATCAAGCTCGCAGTTCAACACCCTGACGGGTAACACACTACGAGGCAACGGCGGAAACACCATCCGCGTCATATCCTCTAACAACACGATTAGTGGCAACACCATTTACGCAAATGGCGACGCCATTGACTTTAATGGTGCTTCGAATAACACGGTTACTGGCAACAATGTTGATGGATCGGGTGGTTCTGGAGTTGGTTTCCGTCTCGAGGCTTCATCAAATAATAACTCCATCACCGGCAACAGCTTCCGAAATACTGGTGGTGCCACGACCAACAACGCCATCTACATCGATGCCTCCGACAGTAACACGATCACCAACAACACCATCCTTGACGGCTCCGCCACGACCAACAACTACGCGATTAACATCGTTAACAGTACTGCTGACACCAACTACCTCTCGGGCAACACCCTAGGCACCGGCAGCATCAACGACGCTTCAGGTGGTGACACCATCTACGCCAACCAGA
>CAZTXZ010000097.1:0-3414 GCA_964617895.1 uncultured Candidatus Saccharibacteria bacterium | reverse complement strand
GAAGCAATAATTTTACTAATAAGTGCCGTGTGGTATGCACTGACATTTAACAACCTGGCATCGGTGTTGAGTCTCATGATTCTGTATGCCCTGGTACCTCTGGCAGCGGCGGTTTGCTTATTGAGTTTGAGCACAGTCTCAAGTCTAGAAAGCACCACGACCCGTTTTCGACTTATTGCACTAGTGAATTGGCTTGCTCTGGTTGCAATGATAGTCAATATTGCTTCTTAGTGGCTTGGTGTTCCCATAGCCAAACTGAGGTTTCTCCTAAAAGATCCCTGCTACTGAGATTCGGCTTGGGCGGGCTGGACGAGTGAGGCAACTACCTCTTTGACCTGCTGCCTAATTTCTTCGGAGAGTGTGGAGAGGTGGGCCTGGCCCTCGGGCGTGACCGTATGGTTGATGCCCTGGGATAGGTTTAGCTCGGCGTGGCCGGCATCTTCTGCTGCCCAGCGGGCCCTGATGACGCCTCGATATGTGATTCCAAGTTGGCCAACTGCGTCGTAATACCCCTGTGGGGGCAAGTGCTCGCCCTCGCCGATGAGGAAGAGTGCCATGGAGGTTTCCGGACAATTTCGCGGACCGGATTCTTCATGGCTTGTCATGGATAAATTGTAACAGCCAAAGGGGCCAAAAGCTGTTGTGGTTTTGTAAGGCTATGGGCGCGACCGCAGTACCATATCAAGTACCGCCATTCGGATGTACAGACCATTGCGCATTTGTTCGAAATACATGGCCCGCGGGTCGGCATCGACCGAATCTTCGATTTCGTGGTTGCGTGGCAGCGGGTGCATGATGATTGCCTTTTCTTTCATGACCTGCAGGGAGGCTTGGTTGATGACGAAATGGCTCTGGGCATCTGCCACATCGTCGCTCAACCCCGCTTCGACGCGCTCTTTTTGCAGGCGCGTCCAATACACGACATCGGCGTGGCGCAGCGCCTCCATCATGTCGTCGGTTCGCTCGTAGCCGGTCTTGGTTTCGTCCAGGTGGTCGGTTACATCCTCGCCGATTTGTAGCTCGGGCGTCGACACGAAATCGATATGATTGCCCGGATAGGTGCTAAGTAGGTAGGCCAGCGACCGAGCTGTCCGGCCCCGGCGCAGGTCGCCGCCGATGGCAACACGCAACCCCTCGGTTCTGTCGAATGCGCGGTGAATCGTGTACATGTCGAGTAGTGCCTGGGTGGGGTGTTCGTTCTTGCCTGCCCCACCGTTTATTATGGGTACCTCACTGACGGCAGCGGCCCGCTCCGACGAATCATCATCCGGGTGGCGCAAGACAATCACATCGGCATACTTGTCGATGGTTTTAATTGAGTCCTCGAGCGATTCCCCCTTGATGGCAGAAGAAAATTGTCCGGCACTTTCGGTGCTGAGAAGTGGCATACCCAGGTAAGACCCGGCCGCCTCAAAGCTCAGCCGCGTACGGGTGGAGGGCTCGTAAAATACCGTGGCGAGGGTTTCAGTGAAATGAGTATCACGAAGAGCGACACGGCCGTCACGACTTTGATGCTGTTCGCGCATGTGGTCTGCGTGCTCAAAAATTTCACCCAGCTCATCAGTATTGAATTGCCGCGCTTCGAGTATGTGCCTCATCCTAACCTCCCCTAATTTATGCCTACGATACCGTGCTATCGCACGAAGCACAAGTAGAATGTAGAATAAGTACATGATAGTGTCTGATAAAGTCGCGCTCGAGGCCGCAGAATATCTGAGCGCACACGATGCTGTACTTGCATCGGTAATCGCGCGAACCGGTCTTTGTACCATCAGACCGCATCGCAATTATTATCAAGAGCTGGTGGACAGCATCATAAGCCAGCAGCTGAGCGTGAAAGCGGCTGCCGCCATCGAGCAGCGTTTCCGAGATATGTTTGGGGGCGAGTTTCCCGCGCCCCAGCAAATCCTGACCAAGGATGTCGAGCAGCTGCGCGCCATTGGATTCTCACGGGCCAAGGCGGCGTATGTGCGCGACTTGGCCCAACATATCCTGGACGGACAAATCCGATTCGATCACTTGGATAAGTCGAGTAATGAAGCCGTCGTGGCCGAGCTTACCCCCGTAAAAGGCATCGGCGAATGGACCGCCCACATGTTTTTGATGTTTTGCATGGGCCGCAGTGACGTGCTGCCGGTGGGGGACCTGGGTATCCGAAACGGTATCCGGCAACTGTATGGGCTGGACGCCGCACCAAGTCCGGACGAAATCCGGGACATTGCAACAAGGAACAGCTGGCATCCTTATGAATCCATAGCCAGTTGGTATGTCTGGCAGAGTTTAGACAACGCGCCAAAGCTGTGATGAACAGATATGACAATTATCACATACCGGGGGTGCCATAAGTGCTACAGTGTGACTGTGATGTACCGCCATTGAATTTAAGCACCGTCACAGATAGAACGCGGAGTTGCTTATGGAAGCGCAATCTCCTCAACAGCCATCAAGAAAATCACTACATATTACGGCAGGTGCAAGCCGACGTCTGCTTTTGGAACGTTTACGAGAAATAGATGCTTTGACCGAAAAAGAACTGCGGGCGCTCAAAGATGACGCCAAAAAGTTCAAGAATGCATTCCAAAAGCGGATAAGGCGAAAATAAGTAGGCTGATAAGCCACTGACACTTGCATTATTGCCCTTGTGTGATGTAAGGGTTGGATTTTGGTATGCTTGATTGTATACTACTGTTATAAGGAAGAGTGTCCGCATGGCTGAAGTAGACCCCCGCGTGAATGGTACCGAAATGGAGTGGGCGGTCATGGCCGAAGATGACTCAAACAATAACAAATCGGTGATGGTGGGATCGGGGGCACTCACCGAACACTTCAAGGCCTATAGCAGGCAAGTCCGCGGTCATGATGGCATGCCGTTTCACTATCTAGAAAACGGTGCCAGGATGTATGTCGACGTCGGTGACCATCTGGAATACGCCACGCCAGAAACGACCAAATTCACCGAAGCCGTAGCCGCCGAAATTGCCGGGGAGCGGGTAGTACGAGAATGTCTGGCCACAACACTACCAGAGAGATTAACCGGATTTAACTACAAAAACTATCGTTTGCACAAACGAGTCGCCGATAGGTCCGGCAATACCAGTGGCCACCACGAGAATTATCAGGCATCAGCGGCCGAGGTCCCTATCGATCCCGATAAACTACAGATGGTCGCGGCCCATGTAGTGACTCGTCAGGTACTGTTCGGCGCGGGGTTTTTGTCACAAGACGGCAAATTCATGCTGAGCCAGAAAGCTACATCAGTCGAGACTGATTTCTCTACCGGCACCACCCGGCAAAAGCCCATAATCGTCCTCCGTGATGAAAGCCTGGCGGGCAAAGAGTGGTCACGCGTGCAAGTGGTGGGGGGCGACCCCAACATGTCACCGTGGGCCATGCGGTTGAAATTAGCCACGACCC
>CAZTXZ010000096.1:0-3418 GCA_964617895.1 uncultured Candidatus Saccharibacteria bacterium | reverse complement strand
GTGATCATGTCTTCTATCTGGATGGTTGTTGCCATGTCCTGTAAGCACTTCCTTCTGGCCACGACTTGCGGCCGTTACCGTTATTTCTTCATGTTATTTGGCGTCTTTAAGGCTCAAGGCGATCTTGCGACCCTCGTTGTCGATGTCGAGTACCTTGAACTGCTTCTTCTCATTCAACTGGAAGATTTGTTCGGGGTCGACGCCCTCGTCGTTGCTCATCTCTGAGACGTGTACGAGTGCCTCTACGCTCGGGCTAAGCTGCACGAACGCTCCGAAAGGAGTGATGCGCGTAATCTTGCCCTCAACCATGTCACCCTTCTTGAAAGCTTTGACTTCTTTGAGCCATGGGTCCTCGGTCATTTGCTTGAGGCTGAGAGACAGGCGATCCTTGTCGATAGCGATGATCTTGGCGGTGACCTCGTCGCCGACCTTGACGTAGTTACGTGGGTTGTCCACGCGCTCCCAGGAAATCTCGGAGATGTGGATCAAGCCCTCGATACCGTCGACATTGACGAATGCACCGAAGTCGATAACACCAGTGACGACACCCTTGACTTCATCGCCAACCTTCAGCTCGGAGAAGCGAGCCTGCATGTCTTCTTTGACAGCCTCTTTTTCGGAGAAGATAAGCTTGTTGTCCTTACGGCTCAAGTCGAGGATTCGTACCCGTAGCGGCTTGTCGATTAGGGCGTTAAGCTTCTGCAGGATTTCATCCTTGTCGGCGCCCGATACGCGTGGGTAGTGGCCGGCAGCCAACTGAGAAACTGGCAAGAAACCACGGATACCTTCCATTTCCACCAACATACCGCCGCGGTTAGCGTCGTATGCGGTAATCTCGACCGTCTGCTGAGCGTCAAAGATTGCCTGCAACTCGTCCCAGCCGCGGTCCTTGACGGCCCGCTTCATGCTGAGTAGCGCGTAGCCCTCTTCCATTTCTGGATCGATGACGCTGACGGTGACCGTCTGGCCCTCTTCGAGCTTTTGGCCGTGGCCGATTTCTCGACGCATGACCACTCCGACACCGCGCGCGCCTAGGTCAATCCAAACCTCGTGCTTGCGCACTGAGCTAACGGTACCTTCCACGACTGCGCCGGTGGTTAATTGTTCGATGTCACTGCCCGCAAGCAGGTCATCCATTGATAAAGTTGTTTTTGACATGTTTTACATGCCTCCTTGTAGTGTATTCCGTGCGACTTAAGCGATACGCGCTTGTTCAAGCGACGATTACCATTCATCACAACGTTAGAGGTCATTATACCGTAGAAACCCAGATAAGGCAAAGCTTGCTTGGTCTTATCATCCGCTGGCCAGTAATCCACAGCGCATACCGGCCTTATCCCTGTACGTGGACGGTCGGGAGGTGATACACTATGGTCATGTATCTGGGGGTAGACATCGGAGGCACGAAAACGCTCGTTGCAGTACTTGACGATAACGGTGTCATACTCGAATCTCGCAAATTCCCCACTTCTCACGACTATCACCACTTCACGCTGGAGCTGCGCCACGCCCTAGCTCATCTGGGGAAACATGACTGGAAAGCCGCCGGTGTTGGACTGCCAGCCAGCACTTATGACCGCGAGGAAGGTGTCGCCAGGATATTTAGTAACCTGCCATGGCGCAATGTCCATATTCAGTCCGATATCGAGCGCCTCCTACGCTGCCCGGTCGTCGTCGAAAACGACGCCAAGATGGCATCGCTCAGCGAGGCCATGTTAGTACGAGACCGGTACGACCGCGCTCTTTACGTGACTATCAGCACTGGCATCGGCTACGGCCTGACGGTGAATGGTGAGATTGAGACCAATATCGGGGATGGTGGTGGACGGACGATGCTACTACCCCATCACGGCAAGCTAGTCCCCTGGGAGTCGTTCGCATCAGGACGTGCAATCGTTGAACGCTATGGCAAGAAGGCCATGGATATTCACGACGAACGCACTTGGCAAGCCATCGTCCACGACCTAAAACTAGGCTTTATAGAGTTGATTGCCGTCACCCAGCCGGACGTCATCATCATTGGCGGCAGCGTGGGTACATATTTTGAACGATACGGCAAGTTGTTAGCAGCCGAACTCAAGGCCTGCGAGACACCATACCTTAAGATACCGCCACTTCGCCAAGCTCAACGACCCGAAGAAGCCGTAGTTTATGGGTGTTATGATTTAGCTAAGCAGACATTTAGCCATGCAAGAAGTCACTAAGACGCTTTCCGAACAATTCCCACACCTTTCGTTCAAGGCTGGACGAGGCTTTTACTGGTCGGCACCGACTGGCGAGGTCGTATACAGCCGTAGCGCACAGGGAGATCAGGCTATCTGGTCACTGTTGCACGAAACCAGCCACGCCTTACTGACCCACCAATCATATGGCAACGATTTCGAGCTGATCGAGATGGAAGTCGCCGCCTGGGAGCACGCCAAGGGGCTGGCCAGCCGACTCGGGCTGCCGACCATCGACGAGGGCCATTTGCAGGATTGCCTCGATACCTACCGCGACTGGCTCCACAAACGCTGCGTCTGCCCCAACTGTGGTACCAAAAGCCTACAGTCGACCTCCCAAGCCTACCGCTGTTTCAATTGCAGTACTCAGTGGCGCGTCACGCCATCACGATTTTGCCGAACGTATCGCGCCCGGATTAGCGCTTAACCAATCAAAAACACCCCGTTGCCGGGGTGTTTTTATAAGACTGTAGGCTAAATTAGGCAGTCTTCTTGGCGCGACGGCTAATGCGTCCACCCTTGGCACCAGCCTGGCGAGCAAGCTCGCGGTTGGCGTAAAAACCACCAGTGTGGCCATTCTTGCCACCCATAGCGCCAATTCGGGCGTAAAAGTCTTTACCGTACTTCTTCTTGTTGGTTGCGGCAGCAGCTTTACCACCATCTTGAGTTCCAGCCATTGTAGTTGACCTCCATTAATTAACCTCGCCGAAAGAAAAGAAAAAGGTTTGCCTGAATTAACAGACAAACCCTCTCGTTTCTTTCGAAACTATAAGCATAATATCATGCTATTGGTTTTTAGTCAACTATAGTTTAGCTAATGCTCTACTTGGACTTCGGTGGTAGGCGACGAGACTTCTTACCGCCTATCGCGCCGTAACGCCGCGCCCGTTCGCGCCCCTCAGCCCCGGCGGCAAAACCACCGGTCTTACCCTTCCGGCCGCCCATCGCGCCTATACGAGCATAAAAGTCCTTACCATAACGATTCACGTTCTTCTTGGCCGCGGCACGGCCACCTGTGACTGTTCCTGCCATAGTCATGCCCTCCTATCAATACTAAAAGCCCCTTCCGGGGTACACTTAACTATACGTAAGCGTTGTGTCAGGGTCTGTAAGATAATCGATAGCCTGGCGACTGACGCTTAAAGTCGTCATAAATTTTTGTGTCGGCGGCCATTTTCTATCATTTTCCTTCTGGG
>CAZTXZ010000095.1:0-3418 GCA_964617895.1 uncultured Candidatus Saccharibacteria bacterium | reverse complement strand
GAAAACGTTGTCATTTAGGGTACAATACTGCTTATGGCAAACAAGAAAGATTCCGACGAGAAAATTCTCGATTCCGATCAGTCAACTGAGCTCGATAAACCAGAAGTTGATGCTGCCGAGGAGTCATCATCGGAAAAACACACTGACGACCGTCCTGACCCCGAAACGGCCGAAGAGGACATGGCAACCGACGACGAAGCTGGCAATGATGACGCCGATGCTGATGAGTCAAAAGAGGAGCCCGAGGAGTCGGACGATGTGCCGACCGCTGAATCGGATTCCGACGCTGGGCCAGACGAGAGTGATATAGAGACGGAAAAGGATTCGAGTGATGAGCCTACGGAAGGGCCCGGCGATGAACCTAAAGATTCTTCCGAAGAAGAGCCTGAAGAGCCCGAAGAAGAGCCCGAACCTGCTACCCAAACAAACTCTGCGTCTGTCTTTCCTGCGGCAGCCGAGCAGAACCAAGATAACTTCAAGGATATGAAGTTCGACGCGGTCGACCCGAACGAACCGGCCGTTGGTGATGTCATCGCCCAGCAAGCCCGCCGCGCCGAGCTGGCCCGCCAACAGGCCGAACTCGAGGCAAAAGAAGATGCCGAAAGTGAAAAGCCAGTCGATATTAAGGGCCAACCGAGTATCGCTACCGGGGCCATAGTAGTCGGTGGCCGGCGCTCTTACAAGAAGTACTGGATAGCATTCCTGATTTTGTTTCTACTGGCTGCCGGCGCTTGGTGGTGGATGAAGTATCGTACCGATTCGACGATAAATACGGACAAAACGACTGGTACTAAATACAGCCAGCAAACATCAAACACCGCCCCGAAAGTCGATGGTCTACAGCTGGACACTAGCAAGAACTACGGCGATAAATACAAAGCCGGTTTGTTGCCGGTGGGCGATGGTAAATACATGACCGATGGGGCCAAGAAGGGCTACGTCTACACCTGTGACCAATACGCCAAAAGCTTTCAGTCTGACGGCGCGGGCGCTCAAACGCGCGGCCCATGGTTCACGAGCGACAACAAGCAGTATGACATCAACAAAAAGTCGGCCGTACGGGGAAGCGTGAAATGGACCTCAAACATGTCTAACACCGTTGCTGGCGCTTACCGGACCATTACCACCAACGATTTGCCATCTCATACCACCGGTGTATTCCCGGTCTCTTCCAGCGATCCTGCTTACAATTACGACAAGAATCCCAACAGCATCAAGGCCCAGACATTGAGCTATCGATTAAGCAGCGCCCCGAAATACCAGGCAACACCCGATTGCATGGGCGGTGAAGTCGGTGTCATGCTGAGTGGCGCTGTGCTTTTCAATGCTTTTGATGCCGGTGGTCGTGACGCCGGCGCTTGGGAAGTGCAGGATGATTGCGATGGCCACCCCCAAAAGGATGGCGAATATCACTACCATACCTTCAGCAGCTGCATCAAGCAGGTGGGTGTCGACACGGTTGTTGGTTTTGCGCTGGACGGTTTCCCGATCACCGGACCGCAAGTCGGCCAGGGCAACATCCTGACCACCGGCGACCTGGACGAGTGCCACGGCATAGTCAGCCAGATAACGCTCGACGGCAAAAAGGTCACTACGTACCACTACGTCATGACCCAGGATTTTCCGTACTCGGTCAGCTGCTTCCGCGGGGACGCTGTACAACCTCCTAAAGCCGGTACGACTACGAACACCACGACAGGAACCGGAACGCCTCCACCCCGTCAGTAAATAGAGTGTCCGTTCACGACGCAGACTTGCATCTCCTTACCCGCTCCATTACTATACAAAGTATATTAGCGAGAGGGAAAGCGATGACGATCATTGATGTGCGCAGCAAACAAGAGTTCGACCAGGAGCATATCGATGGTGCTCTGTGGTTTGATGTTGATAATATCGCCGCCGGCAAAATGCTGGACCTGCCAAAGGACGAGGAAATAGTGTTGTACTGCCGCAGTGGGGCCCGCAGCAATGTCGCCATGCATCTGATGCAGCGCCAAGGATTTACTAATGTCGTAAGTGGTGGCGGTCTGACGCAAATGGCAATGCACGGACATAAGATTGTGCGCTAGGCTCAGCTAAGTATAATAGGGGGATAATCCATTTAGAAAGGACTGCCACCCATGGCATCAGCTCGAAAATTAAAGGTTGCCAAGCCATCCGATAAGTTGTTGCCCAAGTTAAGTCTGTCATTTTTTAACCGCCCTCGTCTGACCGCATTGCTGTGGGTGGCGTTGGTGGTGTTTGGTGCGATCAGTTACACCACGCTACTTCGACGCGAGGGCTTCCCCAACGTCAACATCCCGGTCGTCATCGTCAGCGGCAGTTACGCCGTCAATAGTGCCGAGCGAGTCGACACCGAAGTCGCGGCAGAGGTTTCTAAGATTGCGCTCGAGCAAGAGGGTGCTAACTCGGTCGAGTCCCATAGCGAAGCCAACTTCTTCACCACGGTGGTCGGTTACGAAGAAAAGGTTGATGCCAAGACGGCGAAAGCTCGTCTAGAGAAAGCCGTCGAGCAAGCAGCGGCACTACCGAGTAGCGCCAAGCTTACTTACAGCGCGCCTTATTTTGGCGCTGGCGGACCATCGGCCCAAAAAATTGACATGACGGTGTCGCTGACCGCCCATCCGTCGGTCCCTCTGACCGAGTTGGCCAAGACGGCCGAGGAGGCAGCCGCCTACCTGAACCAGCACAAGGGTTCGCAGGTCGAGAACTACTTCGTCATAAATCCGTTCGAGCAAGCCGTAAACCCGGTGACTGGACAGCCAGTCACATTGCAGCGAACATTCGACCGCTATGCTCAGCGCCAGGGTGAAAAAGTATCATTCTCACCGTCCGTCATCATCGGAGTATCCGGCGTGAATGGTTCGGACGCCCTGCGGCTTGACGCCCAGGTTCGCGATGAACTGGACGCACTCAATAAACAGTCACGCTTCAAATCATACGACACTCAAGTCGGCGCCTCCAACGCCCGGACCATCAACGAGAGTATCTCGGAACTGCAGCGAGTCCTGCTGGAAGGCTTGATCGCCGTGCTGGTCGTCGGCTCGATCCTCATCGCTGTGCGTGCCTCGTTCATCACGGTCATTTCCATGCTGACCGTCATCGCCAGCACCATCGCGTTACTGTACCTCATCGGCTACACACTCAACGTAATCACTTTGTTTGCCATCATCTTGGGCCTGTCACTCATAGTCGATGACACCATCATCATGGTCGAGGCGATTGACGCCAGCCGCAAGAAAGAAAAAGATGCCCGAACAGTCATCAAGGAAGCGACGCGAAAGATTAGCCGGGCCATGGTGGCGGCCACGACCACCGCGGCATTGAGCTTTGCCCCTCTGCTATTCGTTAGCGGAATACTTGGTAGTTTCATCCGTGCCGTTCCCATCACCATCATCGCCGCCCTGCTCATCAGCTT
>CAZTXZ010000094.1:0-3458 GCA_964617895.1 uncultured Candidatus Saccharibacteria bacterium | reverse complement strand
AGCAGCAAGTTCGTCTCCAGATCCGTAATCGTGCTCACGACCAACTCGGCGGTGTGGACACCAAGTTCTTCGAGCAACTCATAATCAGTCGCGTCCCCGAAGACGTAGTTGATGTTTTGGCGTTCCAGTACGTCAGTCACCTCAGGGTTGTAATCGACGACGATGTAACGCTTACGCATCTCCCGGAAAGTCTTGATGAATTCATGGCCGCCCTTGTGGTAGCCGAATAGGATGAGTTTGTAGCCGGAATCGGGGCGCGGTTCCAGCTTGGGGTTGGGGCGTTCGATGAACTTGATCCATGACCCGATTTTCCGATATATGCTGTCGTTGTAGTGCATGATGTAGGTGGAGACACCGATGGTAATGAGTGCCGTCAATGTCATGATATTGACCGTCTGCTGGCTGACGATACCACTGCCGTGAGCCATGACGATTAGGATGACTGAGAACTCGCTGATTTGTGATAAGTGCGTGCCGACCTTGTAGGCGGTTTGCGAGGTGTAACCGATGCGTCCGAGGCTCATGGCTATGACAACTGTCTTTATCACGACGACGATGACCGAAAGGACTAGCGCAGGTATGAGGGCGACGGTGATGCTCTTGACGCCAAGTCGTTCACCAAGGCTAACGAAAAACAAAACCAGGAAGAAATCCCTGAGGGGTTTCAGGCGAGTGCTGATTTCTTGAGCGTACGGCAAAGAGGCCAGGGTGACGCCCGCAAATAGCGCACCGACTTCGATCGAAAAGCCCGATACTTCGAACAGGCTGGCGACACCAAAAGCCCACATGAGGGCGAACATGAATAAGAACTCCTGGCTGCTGGCAAAGAATTTGGTTAGGCGGGGCATGATGAAAGCACCGACGATGATGAGGCCTGCGGCCAGCAAGATACCGCGCATGATGAGGCCTTCGAAATCGCGTAATGTCGCGCCGCCGGTCAGGGCCACGACCAGTATTAGCGCTACGGTAGCCATCACGTCCTCCACCAACGTCACGCCTATACTGACGCGACCGAACAGTCGGGTCGTGGCCTTCTTGTCACTCAAGGCCTTGATGACGACGATGGTACTGCTAAACAGCAGGGCAATGGCGACTATCAGCGCCTCCGCCGGTTTCATCCCTAGCAGCAGCCACGCCACCACGTAGCTCACCGGACCAAGCAGCATGGCGTTCGACATCGCCACCACGAACACCGGCTTGCCGAGGCTGACTATAGTAGTCACGTTTAGGCCGAGACCGACGATGAAAAGTAGCAGCGCGATGCCAATTTCGCTGAAGGATTCGAAAGCCACTTGATTGTGGATGATGTCAAAAAGTGAGGGTCCGGCCAAGACGCCGGTGATGATATAGCCCATGATGAGCGGTTGTCTGAACAAGCGCATGACTACCGATATGGCGGCAGCGAGCGCCAACACGAGGCTCAACTGGATAAATAGTGTAAATTCCACGGACTATATTAATGTTTCCGCTTATGATTATTACAAATAGCTGGCCCTCCCGCAAATGCGGTTGCCCGGAAAGACAAAATGCTTGCCTGGAGGCTATCCTAAGCGTAAGCTTGATAGTAGGAAGTGTGAGGCTTCCGACAAAACCCGGGTCTCCCCGGGTTTTTTAGTGGGTCGACCAACTTATCGCTAGCCCGAACATTATGATGCTATACTGCCAATAGTTTGCCGCGATTGCGCCTAGCAACAGTGCAACCATCCCCATATCTGCCAATACACGACCGACTGATTCCGTAGGGGCACCGACTGGCACTTAATGCCATCTTGATTTCACGGGCATGATGCCCGGGTTGATTTTTCCGGAAATTTTTTTGATTCGACTGACGGTGAATAGCAGTATGTCGCCGTTATGCTTTATGAAAACTGCGGTAAGTCCTAAGCCCTCCGTGGTTTGGGATATAATACTCGAAAGATAAGGAACAAACATGTTAGTCATCGTACTCGCAGCCAGTACATTCGTCTCGACCCTGCTCGGCGGCCTCCTGGCGTTCAAGAATCAAAATAAACTTCAGCGTATCTTAGGCTATACGGCCGGCGTGCTGCTGGGAGTGGTGGCCTTTGATTTGTTGCCCGAGATTTTCGAGGCAGTGAGTGCTACCCATACCGATGCGACCTGGGCAATGCTCGCGCTGGTCGTCGGCTTTTTGCTTTTTCATATGTTAGAAAAGAGCATCCTGATACATCATTCCCAAGAAGCCGAATACGAGGTACATCATCACCCTCACGTCGGCATCGCCAGCGCCCTGGCGTTGATTGGCCATAGCTTGCTTGATGGCGTCGGTATCGGGCTGGGCTTTCAGGCCGGAACGGGCGTGGGTATCGCTGTCGCCATCGCGGTCATCGCCCACGATTTTACAGACGGTCTTAATACGGTCAATTTGCTACTGATGAATAAAAACCGTCCGCGCCGAGCGCTTTGGTTTCTGATTGCTGACGCCCTGGCGCCAATATTGGGAGCTTTATCTACACTGGTATTCCAGATTCCAGACTCGGCCTTGCCGGTCTATCTTGGATTCTTCGCCGGCTTTTTACTGTACATCGGTGCCAGCGAGATTTTGCCGGAAGCCCACAGCAAACATTCCAGCTACGTCACGATCGCGCTGACCGTGCTCGGCTCAGCCTTCATTTTCGTGATCACTCGGTTTATCTGACTTAGTAGTTGACTCCGCCGCTGACACCAAAGAACTCTTCCAGCGTTTGGACGTGCCGAGAGTGCATTTCTGTCGCGGCCGGTATGCCGACGTAGCGGAGGTGCCAGGGCTCGTAGGCGTAGCCGGTCACCGACTCCTTACCTTTGGGGTAGCGGATGATGAAGCCGTATTCGTAGGCGTGGGCGGCCAGCCATTTGCCTTCGGGCAGGTCACCGAAGCAGGTCTCGAGGTGGCACTTATGGCTAAGATCATCGAGGTCGGCCGCCAGGCCGGTTTGGTGTTCGCTATAACCGGGTCGGGCGCTGACGCGATCGGCGGCAGCCTGGCCGTCACTTTTGACGTAGGAGCCATACAGAGACACTTGGAATGAATATGAGCGGTAGCCGCTAGACAATTCCAGGTCGATGCCCTGGGTCTTAGCGTCACCGATCAGCTCTTCGAGGGCCTTGGCTGTTACCTGGCGGACCTGCATCGAGCTGTTGCCGGGTACGCGCAGCCGGACATCCGGCACGACCAGATCGCTTGGGATGTACGTCTTGGGCGACAGGCTGTGTTTTTTGTTGACGATAGTCCAGATGCTTGTCGGATCGGTCAGAGAGTAGCGGGCCTTGTCGAATTTAGATGTAGTTTTGTGGGTGTCACTGTTATTTTGGTTATTCATATCGCTCGATACAGTCCCTGGCGCATCATTCTTAGCGGCGGTCAGGCGGTAAATGCCAAATCCGGCCAAGGCAATGATAAGTAGTGCTAGTACCATTTTTGTTCGTCGCATGTCTCGCCATTATAGGCTAGTCAGGTTGGG
>CAZTXZ010000093.1:0-3490 GCA_964617895.1 uncultured Candidatus Saccharibacteria bacterium | reverse complement strand
GATGAAGCCGGGATTGGCCGATGCCTCGCGGACGTGCTGTTTGAAAGCTTGGATTTTTTCTTGCATACCTGCCATTGTAGCAAAGCTACGACAGAACGAACTTGTCCATGGCTATGGCAAACCCATCGTCGTCGACGGACTCCACGACATGATCGGCGACTTGCTTTAGCGTATCCGTGGCATTGCCCATGGCGATGCGCAGCCCGGCATTCCCAAACAACGCCACGTCGTTGTCACCATCGCCAATGGCCATAGAGTTTTCCTTGGGTACATCGACGAGTCGGCGCAGAGCTTCGACGCCATGGAATTTGTCAGCCCGGGCATGATTGATTTGTATGCCGACACGCCCACGCCCTTCCGCCCGTAATGCCGGCGCTACGTAGTGAGAGATGTCTGGTATCCCAGCCAGATAATCGACGATTGCCGGATGGTCTTCAGGACGGATGTAGGCGAAAACGTACGGCGCCGGTGTCTCGACAAAGTCGACCTCGTTGAGTCGGGGCGCGTGCTCGTTCTGCTCGATCTCATAGTCAATCCACGAACTGTACGGCGTCAGGAACGCGACTAATTGCCGGGCCGTTTCAACATCGAGCCAATTATTCCACAGCAGTTCGCCAGTTTCGGCCTGGCGAATAGTTGCGCCATTATCAAAGACACACGGCCCGGATATGCCAAGCGTCAACAACGCCTCTTGGGCCATTTCGTAAGGCCGGCCTGTCACGGCTACCACTGTGACGCCGGCTTTTTCGGCGGCAATTATCGAATCGCGCACCCGCTGCGAAACTTCATGCGAACCGTACGACATCATCGTGCCGTCCATGTCAGCTAGGACTAGTTTGATATTACTCATAGTGGATTAATTATAGGGTCAACCTGTCAATGTTGCCCAATCGGTGGCTACTCGACCGCGATACTTACAGTGGGGCGGAGCTTGCTGAGTTCGGTGAATGCGTCGTGTGCCGGATGATCCGAGAATTGGGCAAAGGGTTGTTCACCAGAGTCAAATGCGACCGTGCCGTCAATCCGCGGAAAGACTTCTTGCTCCAGCCATGCCTTGACGATCGGAGCCCATTTGCGGGCACCGCGGCGGGCAGTGATAGAGCAGTTATCGACCATGTAGTCGATGCCGCGGGCACGCATGAACGGATTGAGCGAATCAATCGCCTCGATGACGGACTCGTTGACAACCTCTGACCAGAAGTGGCCGTGCTCGCGGAAAACATCTATCTGCGCCATCATGCCAGCGACGTATAGCCCGGCGACAGTGGCATCAATCTTGTCGTAATTTCCAACCGGTTCGGTTTCATCGACCCGGACCTTTTCGCCCACCCGCCACATATCGGCACCGGCCACGTTGCTCATCGGAACATTGGCCATTCCCTCTTCATAGACTTGCTCGACCTCGCGACCGCTCTCAACTTCGCGGTAGGTTTGCTCTGTCACCGTTCGGAATGCCGGGTAGGCAGCATTGTAAGCACGTTCAAATTCTTCTTTATCCTCCGAGTTAAGCGCATCGTATACACCCCGTAGACCATTCTCCGAGATGGTTGTCGAAATACCGCGCACCAACGATTCGACGCTGCTTCTATAGGCCTCGGCCGGACCGACATCGTGCTGGCGTTTGTGGGCATAAGCCGCCTCGACCAGTGCGTGTACCCCGCCCAGCAAGATTGCACGTTCACCGACTAGGTCAGACTTTCGCTCCATGTCGAGCGTGGTGCGGAAGGTAAATGGCGCGCCTATGCCGTATGCCCAGCCTAGCGCCAGATCGCGGTCACCGTCATTGTCCCAGGCAGCGCTGGCATTAATGCCATGACCCTGCTCGTACAAACGCCGTACCGATGGTCCCATGCCTTTCGGACAGACGCCGACCACCCGCAGATCATCACGAATATGTTCACCACGAGTCGCCAGGAATCCCGGGAAGAAACCATGCGCCAACCCAAGGACCGCACCCGGTTTCATCATTGCCAGGTAATCCTGGCCATGCTCAGCCATGGCGGCGTCAGATATCAGCATCAGAGCCATGTCAGCTGTACGCAGTGCCACTTCTGGCGTGACCAATGTGCCGTTTTCTTCAGTAAAGCCGTCCCGCCTGGCACGCTCACGGGTTGGCGAATCTTTGCGCAATGCCACGACCACTTGCGTAGGCACTCCACCCGCCTCGAAAGAATCTCGCAAGTTCTGGGCATGTGCCGGTCCTTGCGATGAGTAACCGACCACAGCCAATTTGCCAATGCCCTGGAAGGGCTCCACCAGCAAGCCAAAGTCACGTTCGCCCCCATCTAGCACCGTCTCTTCCCCATCCGGTAGCTCAATAGTTTGCAGGTACGGTCCCCAATGTTCTGAGGTGAAGGTGTTTGAACCCATGGCACTAATCTCCGATTTCTTGTTTGGCTCTCAGTCTACTCCCCTTGCCCTTGCCAGACAAGCAGCCTCCCCAGAAAGACCATCGCAAAGATTATGGGGAGAGTCGGTTGATGTCGCGCGGGAACAAGGTAGCTTCCTTGACGTTGTCCAGCCCTATGGTCTTTTCGACCAAACGGTCGATACCAAAGCCGCAACCTCCGTGCATCGGCAGACCGTATTTGAATGCCTGCAGATAGTACTTGTAGCCAGGATGGTTGACGTCCAGTCCGGCCCTGGTCATCTGCTCGATCATCTTCTCGTAGTCGTTTTCGCGGAGCGGACACGTCGCCAGTTCGAGCCCGCGGAATAGCAAATCACCCCACATCACGACGCCCTTCTCGGCATCAACCCGGTGGTAGAACTTGGCCGCCTCGATAGGGAATTCTGTCGCAAAGACAAGGTCGCTGCCAAGCTGCTTCCGGGCGTAGTCGCTGATCCAGCGCTCTTCATCCGGGATCAGATCCTTTTCCTGGCTCAAGTCTACCTTGTTGGCCTTGCCGTACATCTCATGGATTTGGGCAACCGTGAAGCGCGGCACCTTGCCGTCTTTGGGCAGCATGAGTTCCGGAGCGTTGAGGCTCTTTAGCTCGGCGCCAAACTTTTCGTAAACCGTCTTCAGGGCGTACTGCGTCATGTCACCGACCATATCGAGCACTTCGTCGTGTCCACTGACGAATCCCATCTCGATATCAAGCATCGTCAGCTCGGTCAGGTGGCGCGTGGTGGCACTTGGTTCGGCCCGGTAACTGTGGCCGATTTCGTAAACGCGCTCGTAGGCGCCGACCATGATCTGCTTGTACAGCTGCGGACTTTGTGCCAGAGTCGACTCTTTGCCAAAATAGTCGAGCTTGAACACCTCTGCCCCGCCCTCGGTGGCCTCGGCCAGCAGCTTGGGAGTGTCGATCTCGACGAACTCATGGTCATCCAAAAACTCGCGGATAGCCTTGGTCAGCTGGCCACGCAAACGGAATATCTTCTGTTCTTGCAGGTTACGGACGTTGAGTACTCGGTTCTCGAACAAGGTGTCGAGGTTTTCGGACTTGTGCTGAATGGGTTTGTCGATCTCGATCAACGGTTCCTC
>CAZTXZ010000092.1:0-3617 GCA_964617895.1 uncultured Candidatus Saccharibacteria bacterium | reverse complement strand
ACCACCGAACAAGAACGGCGGTCAATTTCGGACCTAGCTAATATTCTATGATGAACATTATTCTTGGTGGTACTCACGGTCTCGGCGGCGAGATTGCCAAGATTCTTAAAGAGAGTGGTGATAGTACGTGGGTAGCCGGCAGGACGTACGATAAAAACGTACACGGAAACGGTATCGCTGCAGATTTGTCTGATCCGGACGACATTGCCCGTGTCAAAGCGGAGCTTGCACAGGTGGATATCGATGCATTTTACTGGGTGGCCGGATTTGGGTACCAGGGCGATTTTGCCGACCAACCTGGGCCGGATATCATGGCCGAGGTCAATTTTGGAAATGCACTTACAATAATCCAAGATGTATGGAAGCATCTGCTCAGCAAAAACACGCCTACAAAGCTAGCTATAGTTAGCTCCAGCAGTGGTATTAAAGCACGCCCAAATGAAGCAGTGTACGCAGCTACTAAACATGCGCAAGTAGGCTTTGCGCGAAGCTTAGGGCTTGAAAGTGAGCGATTAGGTTCGCATATAAAAGTCTCACTATTTTTACCCGGAGGCATGCAGACTTCTTTCTGGAACGAGGGGCGCCCGGATTCATACGAAAGTTTCCTTGATCCTGGAAAAGTTGCTCAAGCGATTGTTCAAGATGTGCGCGCACAAGACGATTATTTTTATGAACGAGAGATCGAGCGGGGAAGTTTATGAAAATCAGTGTCGAGTCCCTTAAGCGGCAGGTTGCCGAAATACTTTCAAAAAATATGAGCCCCGAGTACGCGGCTGAAGTAGCCGATTACTTTGTGTGGGCGGAAGCGTCTGGCAATAAAACACAAGGCATCGTGAAGATGACCGGCACGGAACCTATCCAAGAAATCATCCCAAAACATGATCTTAAGGCTGTGCGTGACACAAAACTCTCGCAGTTGATTGATGCGGGCGCTAATCCGGCGCCGCTTGCAGCCCGAATTGGCACGGATGTGGCAATTGAGAAAGCAAAGGCTCATGGATTTGGTCTCGTCGGCATCCATAATACCTATTCAAGCAATGGCGCGCAGGCTTACTACGTTGAACGAATAGCTCGGCAGGACCTGGTTGGTGTGATGTGTAGCCGATCGCCAGCTGCAGTTGCGGCATTTGGTGGAATTGATCCGGTTTTTGGTACGAATCCGATTGGTTTTGGGTTTCCAGCCGACACAGAGCCGCTGGTTTTCGATACTGCCACATCGGCGATGACATTTTACGGATTGGTGCTCGCAAAAGCTCGCGGCGAAAATATCCCTGAGGGCTTGGCCATCGATAAAAATGGTGAGCTTACGGTTGACCCTTCTGAGGCGATGGAGGGTGCGATTCTGCCATTCGACAAGAGCTATAAAGGTGCGGGCTTTGGTATGGTTGTTGAGCTGCTGGCGGGCCCCCTTGCATCCAGCGCCTGGATTGATAACAAAACACTCAAAGAAGAGTGGGGCACGCTTATCATGGCCATCGATCCTGGGCTGCTAGTCGAACTGGATACATTCAAACACAATGTATCTGACATGGTCCGACGCTTGCATGATGCGCGCGTCAAGTCGGGTGAATCTGTTGTTTTGCCAGGTGAACGCTCAAGTAGGTCGCGTCACGGCGTGTATGAATCTGGCACGGTCGAGATTGATGACGCCATTGCCAAACAGCTAGGTATTCACTAAATCGGCAATGTTGTAGTTGGGTGCGTTTGTTAAGATATGATTATGAAACTCGGACCATCGATATGGATGAAACCGGAGAGGTTTTGTAGATGAAGACAGTTTTTCTGATTCTGGCGACGATAGTTACCGTCGGCTGCGTGCTGCCATATGCGCGGGATATTCTGAGAGGCACCACCAAGCCCAACATAGTTTCTTGGATAACCTGGACGTTGCTGACGAGCATCGCTACGGCTGCTGAAATTACGGCGCACGAATACGTCGCAGCTATCTTTACGGGAGCGGCGGTTCTGGAGACTGCCACCATCGTTATCCTCGGCCTAAAATACGGCTATGTTAAGTACACAAATTTTGATGTGGTTTGTCAGATAAGTGCGGTGCTTGGCATAATCTTATGGCAGATTTTTAACTCTCCCGTCATTGGTGTAGCAGCAAGCGTGACCATAGACTTAGTGGGTGCGTTGCCTACGGTTCGTCATTCTTGGTTGAAACCGGGCGAAGAGACGTGGTCCACCTATGCACTCGCCGGGCTTGGCGGTGTGTTGGCTATACTCGCCCTTGATAGTTACAACTGGGTCAGCTTGCCTTACGCTGTGTACATAATCTTTATTAACGGACTGTTGGCTGGCATCATACTTAATCGCAGGAAGACTCTGGCGGCATGAAACGGGCAGTTATTTTACATGGGACGGATGGGAATCCAGGGGAGAATTGGTTCCCGTGGCTGAAGGGCAAGCTGGAGGCAAAGGGATACGATGTGTGGGTGCCGCAGCTGCCGGAATGTCACACGCCAAGCAGAGAAACATACGCAAAGTTTTTGCTGCAAAGTGACTTCGATTTTGAGGACGCGGTGGTAATCGGTCACAGCAGCGGGGCGGTTGAGGTATTGAATATATTGGACGACGAGCGCTTTCCGAAACTAAGAGTGGCGATTGCCGTGTCGGCGTGGGCAGAGGGCGACCCATTGGATGGCGGCGAAAGCTGGCTTGAGCCCGGACAGTTTGACCATTTATTCCCAACCGAGGGGTTTCACTTTGACCGGATGAAATCGAAAGTTAATGTCATCAAATTTGTCCATGCGGATGATGATCCGTACTGTCCTCTGGCTCAGGCTCAGCACTTGGCTAAAAATCTGGGTGCGGACCTTACCGTGGTTCCAAACGGCAAACATCTAGGGAGTAATTTGACGGAATTTACCCAGCTATGGGATTTGGTTCAGCCTGAGTTGTAGCGCGACCGGGCTTAAATGGCTAAGCAATAATTTGCAAAGTTTGCGTAAACGTGGCTACAATAGGCTCAGATAGGAGGGTCTACTACATGGCAACAGAGAAGTACACAGGTCACAATGGGCCGTTGATTGATCTTGGTCTGCCGCTGCAGACAAGTTTGGCAAACCTAAAGCATGCGCTAGCGGTGGCGCAGAAAGAATGCGAACCTGACAAAGATACCGGCATGTTCGATGTTTGTCGCTCGGCGACCGATGGTACGGATGTTATCGTCAGGGCAGTCATAAATCCGCTTCCATCAGTCGCTACCCATTCCAGGAGGGGTAAATTCAGCCGTTATGCCCAAATAACCGTAGATGATGGAACGGATAATCCCAACAATTACGGCTTATGGTATTGCGGGGATACTGAGATTCCGAATGGGTTTTTCTTTTTTTTTTTCCCAGAGGACGAGAAAAGCCCATGGTCCGAAGGGGTGGTCCAGCACATCCTGGGCATTATGTCTGTACGTGCCAGTGAGTCTCAATAATCGATTTTACTAACGGAGGAGGGTAAATGGGTAACGTACCGGGAGAGGGCAACGCGCTCGAGACTTTGCGAGAGGAATCGCCGCTACTACGGGCGCTTGATGATTTTGATACCGGTCGGAACGCTTTCTATGATGACGTGGAGAACACCGTCGGGCAAGGCATCGGGATAACCCCGGAGAAGACTAC
>CAZTXZ010000091.1:0-3728 GCA_964617895.1 uncultured Candidatus Saccharibacteria bacterium | reverse complement strand
GCAAAGTCTGACACGTGCATCGTTCGAGTGGCGCCGACCCGACAGCCCGGCGCTAAAACTTTTCAGTCAGTAATTATCACAGGCCTTGCGGACTGTGTCATAATCATAAGTAAGATGTCCATGGAAGAACTGCTCAGGCAATTGGTTGCCTATCCGACGGTCGAGGGCGACGAATCTAAAGATTTCGCGCTAGACTTCATCACCAATTACTTGTCTGAACGCGGTATGCATGTCGAGCGGTTCATGGAAAACGACTGTGGCGCCTTGGTGGCTACGACTTTGCCGGGCCAAAAACACCCCAAAGTCATGCTGGCCGCTCATGTCGATGTCGTGTCGGCCTCGCTAAAATCTTTCGCCATGCGCAAAAAACAAGGCAAGCTCTATGGTCGCGGCGTGTTTGATATGAAGTTTGCCATCGCTACCTTCATGCGCGTCGTCGACCGCCTAAAACCGACTCTCGAGCAATACGATTTTGGCATCATGATAACTTCCGACGAAGAAATCGGTGGCGTCAGCGGTGTCAAATACCTGCTTGATCACGGCTACGGCGCCGATGTCTGTTTGCTACCCGACGGTGCCGATGACTGGCATATCGAAGCCCAGGCCAAGGGCGGCTGGAATGTCCAGGTCAGTGCCTCGGGCAAGAGCTCACATGGCTCGCGGCCCTGGGAGGGCGAGAGTGCCGCCGACAAGATCATCGATTTCATGGCGGCCGCCAAACGAGAATTTCCGCCCAGCCCAGACCATACCGACACCACGGTCGTACTGACCGGGCTACAAGCCGGCAAGAGCTGGAATCAGGTGCCAGCCCACGCCGAGGCGACACTCGACATTCGCTACCTGAATGGTGCCTATCCAGAAATACGACGCCGGCTTCGCATCCTAGCCAAGACGCATGACGTCAGCCTGAATACCAATGCTCGCATCAAACCCGTCTATCAGGACATGAGTTCACACCATATTTATAACTGGGAGCGGATCGTCAAAAGCGTCCGCGGTGAAACGATGAATGAATACACCTTGTCGTTTGGCGCTTCAGACGCCCGCTTTTTCGTCGACAAAGGCATACCGACCATCGTTACGCGACCCAAAGGTGGCGGCCATCACGGTGAAAACGAATGGATTGACGAGCATGAACTGGGTCAGTTCGAAAACTGCGTCCAGCAATACACCCAAGCGGTGGCCAAGCCAGTGCACCCCACCACTGATGACCAGCCAGACAAAACGCGGTACAATACGACCAAGTTGCCAGAGACAGCGACGAGCTGAAAAGCTTTAAGAAAGTCGCCGAGGTACAAACAATCTCTAATCAGAGTGTTTGAACGTCTTTGGAAGCCCCAAAGGCGTTTTGTTTGGCAACGGTACGAAAATAGGTCGATATTCGTACGAAATAATCCAATTTGGAGAAACATATGGCACTTACCAAGCAAGAAAAAAGTGACGTTATCGCCGAAGTCAGCGCGCTTCTGACTGCATCCAAGATGACCGTCGTCGCCAAATACCAGGGCACGACCGTCAAGGCACTGCAGCAGCTCCGCCGCGACGCCCGCAGTAACGGCACCAAAGTAAAAGTGGTCAAGAACCGCTTGGTTATTCAAGCATTGCAAAGCGTCGACGCCCTCAAGGCTGCCGACACCAGCGCGCTTGAAGGCATGCTTCTATACGCCTTTAACGGCGAAGACGAAGTTGCTCCAGCCCAGGCTTTGGCTACATTCGCCAAGGCCAACCCGACGATCGAATTCGTCGGCGCCATCAACGCTCAAGGTGTTTTCCTAAACGCCGACGACGTCAAGGCACTGGCTACACTACCTGGCAAGGATCAACTCATTGCCGAAGTCGTAGCAACCCTGTTGTCTCCGGTTCACGATGTTACCAACGCGCTGTCAGGCAATCTGCACGCGCTGTTGGACGGCGTGAGCGCCAAGGCAACCGCATAATTTAATTTTCCTAGGAGAAAATCATGGCTGATTTGAAGAAACTCGCCGAAGAACTGACCAAATTGACAGTTCTCGAAGTAAACGAACTAAAGACTATACTCAAGGACGAGTACGGCATCGAGCCAGCTGCTGCAGCTGTCGCTGTTGCTGGTCCGGCTGCTGGCGGTGACGCTGGTGCTGCCGAGGACGAGAAGTCTGAGTACGATGTCGTCCTGAAGGACGCTGGTGCCCAGAAAGTCGCCGTCATCAAGGCCGTCAAGGACATCACTGGTCTTGGCCTGGGTGAAGCTAAAGCTATCGTCGATGGCGCTCCGAAGCCCGTGCTTGAGAAAGCCGCCAAGGATGACGCCGAAGCCGCCAAGAAGGCTCTCGAAGACGCTGGCGCAACTGTCGAACTCGCTTAATAACGACTCTCGACAACCAGAAGAAGCCGCGCGGTGCAAACTGCGTGGTTTTTTCATGACTACAGTTTTCCACAGGGACTTGGGAAACTTTTGACTTGACTAATAAGGCATGGTACGTTTAGTAATAAGTGTACGAAAACAAACAAATACACTTATGAGAGACGGGGAAAACAGATGACAGACTTACCGGAGAAACAAATCAAACGGTTACGGGCCCTCATACAAGAGGCCGAGACAAACCTAGCAGCCGCGACCGAGCTGCTGATTAGTGTTGCCGGTGATGATGAACGTGTCGCGCCAGTGGCTCGTGAAGATACTCTTGGCAAGGTGATCGAAGGTGTCTTTGACGGCCAAAACATGGTCGGCAGCGACAGCAAGACCTATCCCGTCCCAGCCAACTACGCAAGCAAATCCAAACTCGTCCAGGGCGACATCCTGAAATTGACCATCGCTGACGACGGAGCATTCATGTACAAGCAGATTGGCCCCGTCCCACGCAAACAAGTCGTAGGCCAACTGATCCTCGAGAACGGCCACTATTTTGTCGATGTCAACGGCAAGAAATTCCGCGTGCTGCTCGCCAGCGTGACTTATTTCAAGGCCAAACCAGGCGACCAAGTCAGCGTCAACGTCCCCGAGGACGACGCCAATTCCGAGTGGGCCGCCCTCGAAGCCGCGCTTTAACTAATCAATCCGGGTGGCGAAAGGTGACTGCACATGTTCAGTGGACCCAAGCGCGGACCAGGAATGGCGAATCACGAGCGAATCATCGAACATCAGCGCCCGGACGATGTCCAGGGTGAATGGGCGCTCATACCCATAGATGAATGGAATCGTCATCAACGGATAGCTGCCGCGACGAACGGCTGGATTACACTGGCAAACGCCACTTCCGTAGCTGGGGGTTTAATAACCGCTCGAGGCATCCACAACACCGCAGAAGGTCTTCGGACGCGGACCTGGAAGCAGGTTGCGTTTGGCATAGGACAAATCATTATTGGTCGATCGGCAGATATCATTGACGGAACGATGGCCGCAAAATATGGGGTTCGCGGCAAGACCGGTGCCTTCGTCGATGCAGCCGCAGACAAATCATTGGCTGGCTATGCCGAATACTCTCTGGCACGAGCTGGTGTTATCCCTGCCAAAGTTGCTGCCTTGCACATCTCTCAACAAGCCGTCATCGCGGCGGAAAGCGCCGCCATAAATCACCTAGACGGCGAGCCAAACCCGTTAAGATCAAGCAAATACGGAATGTTCGGTGTCTGGGCTGGCGCCATACTCCGTTCGGCGGGCAGGCTGGCCGATGAAACCGGCCACGATAAGTTTGGTGGTTTGCTGACTAACGCGGGAGCGGGAGCCGACAAGGCCGCGACCGAGCTGAATG
>CAZTXZ010000090.1:0-3743 GCA_964617895.1 uncultured Candidatus Saccharibacteria bacterium | reverse complement strand
GCACGAGCCTCGCGCTCACCGCGCTTCTCGGCCTTGGTCATGCCCTTTTTGCGCATGGCCTCGAGGGCCTTGTCAAAATCACCCTTGGCTTCCTCAAGCGCGGACTTTGCATCTGTCATGCCGACACCCGTCAGCTCGCGCAGACGCTTAATTTCTGCGATATCTATTGCCATTACGATCTCCTCGTCTTTTTAGTTTGCTTCAGTTTTGTCGACTGGCTGCTTAGCTTTGGCCTTGCCGGCTTCGATGGCTTGCTGGACATAGCCGACCATAAGTTCGATTGCCTTGATGGCATCATCGTTGCATGGAATTGGGTAACGTACCCGGCTAGGATCAGCGTTGGTGTCGACCAATGCTACCACTGGGATACCCAACTTGTTAGCTTCGCTGACGGCGTTGTCATCGTGCGTGATGTCCACCACGAACACGGCACCTGGCCGGCTGTTCATTTCCTTGATACCGCCATAAATCTCGCCCATTTGGTCGATTTCTTCTTGGAAGCGCTGAATCTCGAGCTTGTTGTACTTGTTTGCCAGCTCGCCGGAAGTCATCTTTGACTCAAGGTCTTTCAGGTGCTTCACGCGGCCGCCAATGGTGTTCCAGTTGGTCAACATCCCACCCAACCAACGGTGGGTGACGAATGGCATGTTCGTGGCCTCGGCAGCAGCCTTGACGATGTCCTGAGCCTGGCGCTTGGTACCTACCAGCAGCACTTGCTTGCCGGCGGCCGACGTCTCGGTCAGAAAGTCCAAGGCCTCACTGAGTGCACTGACTGTCTTGGTCAAATCAATGATGTGCGAGCCGCCTCGCTTGCTGTGAATGTATGGCGCCATCTTGGGGTGCCAACGGCTTGTTTTGTGGCCAAAATGAGCTCCGGCCTCGAGCAGTTTCTTGATGTCTACATCTACTGTAGCCATAGTAAATATGATCCCTTCTGAATCCTTGATCTTCGATTCGGGTGCCGCAGGGCGCATCAAGTGATGCCGCCATGCAGAGGACTCTCCCCGAATCTGCTTAACTTAGTTGTGGTCCTATTCTATCAGATGTCCACCCCAGGAGCAAGTCAGCCATTACTTATTGACCGAAAGCCAACAGATATGTATAATCTGTGGTTGACGAAAGTGTCTAGGTTTTATTCACACCAGAGGTGGCGCAATCCTAGACGCTTAAGAATTAGCAATAAGTAATCGGAAGACGTAATGAAGAAAGATATTCACCCTACAACTTATCGACCCGTCGTGTTTCAGGATCTCAATGACAACACGACTTATTTGACGCGCTCGACGGTCGCCACCGACGAAACGATCACGCTCAATGGCGTCGAATATCCCCTCGTGAAGGTTCACATCAGTGGCAGTTCCCACCCGTTCTACACCGGTGAGGAACGCATCCTGGACATCGAAGGCCGCGTTGACAAGTTCAAGGCCCGCGCCGCTGCCGGTGCCGCCGCCAAGGACAAGCGTGCCGCTGCTGCCAAGAAGCAAGCCACCCGCAAGACCGCCAAGACCGACAAGCAAGCCACCGAAAAATAGCTGCTATTACAAATCAACCGCCCGCGAACATTTTCCGGGCGGTTTTTGTATATAATTAACCACACGAGCACCACATGGAATCTAAAGAACAACAATTACGTCACGAATTCGCCGAGATAGAGCAACGCCTCCAGGACCCGGCTATCTTTAGTGATGCCGCGTATCCAAAGCTGGCTAAGCGCCGCAGTAAACTAGCAGATTTGCTTTCCCTGTTCGACCAAAAGCATCAGCTGGAGGAAGCCTACAAACAGGCCTCGGAACTCGCTACCGGCAACGATGAGCTAGCAATCCTCGCCCAAGAAGAACTGCGCGAAACAGAGGCAGCTCTGACTATCAACGAAACCCGTCTCATCGAAGCCCTAACCCCCCAAGATCCCAACAATGAGCGTGATGTCATCATCGAAATCCGTGCCGCTGCTGGTGGTGATGAGTCAGCTATTTTTGCCGGCGAGTTGTACCGCATGTACGTTCGTTGGGCAGAGATGCATAACTTCAAGACAGAGCTATTGAACGAAAGTCCTAGCGAAGCCGGCGGCTTCAAGGAAATCATCTTCATGGTCCGTGGTGACGAAGCGTACAAGAATCTCAAGTTCGAAGCCGGCGTACATCGCGTGCAGCGCGTGCCCGCCACCGAAAGCCAGGGCCGCATCCATACCAGCACCGTCACCGTAGCAGTGTTGCCGGAAGCCGAAGAAACAGATATCGAAATCAATCCGAACGATTTGCGCATCGATGTCTATCGCAGCGGCGGCCATGGTGGCCAGAGCGTCAACACGACCGACTCCGCAGTACGCATCACTCACCTGCCCTCCGGCCTGGTCGTCAGCAACCAAGACGAGAAATCACAGATCAAAAATAAGGATAAGGCCATGGGTGTACTCCGTTCACGCCTGCTCCAACTCAAGATTGACGAAGAACAAAAACAACTTAGTGATGCCCGCAAAAAGCTGATCGGTTCGGGCGATCGTAGCGAAAAGATTCGCACCTACAATTTCCCGCAAGACCGTATCACCGATCACCGCATAGGCTACTCCCGCTCTAACATTCCGGCTGCACTAGCAGGCGATATCGACGATCTCATCGAGAATCTACAAAACGCCGAGCACGAACTTCTTTCTCAGGAATAAGATATGAAAGTCTTGATTACCGGCTGGAGCGGCACTGGCAAAACCACCATCTGCCAGGAGTTAAGAGCGCGCGGCCTGAACGCTTTCGACGGTGATAGAGTGCCGAATCTATCCGCTTGGGTCAACCGCACGACTGGCGAAAAGCTTGGGCAGGCTGAACCGAGTGACTACAGCCACGAGCGTTATAACTGGAACTGGGATGACAAAACGTTGCAGGATTTGTTAGCCAATAACGGTGACGTATTCCTCTGCGGCAACGCCAATAACGCTCCGGATTTTTACCATTATTTCGCCCACTTGTTCTTTCTCGATGTTTCACCGGCCGAGCAAAGACGACGCATGTTGGTTCGCACCGAGCATGACTATGGCAAAGAGATGTCCGTTCAAAATATGGTCATCGAACAACAGTTATCGCTAATTGAATCCTCTAAAGATTCTGGTGGTATTGTCATTGATGCCAATCGACCGCCCGGTGCTATAGTAGACGACATTTTGGAGCATATTAAATGACCGTGGATTCTTGGATCAATGAGCAAACCGCTAAATTAAAATCCGCCGGAATCGCGACGGCGCGACTGGATTGTTTGGTGTTGCTCGAAGACGTATTGAACACAAATCGTACTCAGCTATTAGCTCACCCTGAACGAAATTTAACAGAGGTAGAATTGCTTCGCCTTAACCAAATGACCAAAAAGAGGGTCTCACATATACCCCTGGCCTACATCCGAAATAAGACCGAATTTTACGGCCGAGAGTTTTACGTAGACGAACATGTTCTTGAACCCCGGCCAGAGTCAGAATCCATCATCGAGTTATTAAAAACCATCTCCCCCGTCCCGACTGAAATCATAGACATTGGTACTGGTTCCGGGGCGCTCGCTATCACGGCCAAGCTCGAACTACCCGCGGCCCGCGTGTTTGCCACGGACATAGATCCAAAATGTTTGCAGGTGGCCGAGCGCAATGCCAAAGATTTGAACACCGAGATAAAATTCTTGTGCGGCAACCTGCTAGATCCGCTCGAGCATGTCGAGCCGAACCACAACGTGGCATTACTATGTAACTTGCCGTACGTGCCGGACAA
>CAZTXZ010000089.1:0-3780 GCA_964617895.1 uncultured Candidatus Saccharibacteria bacterium | reverse complement strand
CGGCATCACGCCGCTGCGGTCGATGATCGAAGAAGCGGTCAAGGAGAGAATCGATTCTGTTCTCGTTTATGCCAACCGCACCCCGAATGACGTTGTATTTGCCGATGAATTGGCAGCGTTGGCCGGACCGTACCTAAGGATTGTCCAGGTATTTAGCGAGCCGCCAAAGCATTATCGCGGCCACGCCGGCTATGTGGACGGAGCGCTGGTACGCAAGCTCGTGCCGGATACGGACGGACGCGATATCTACCTCTGCGGCCCACCGCCCATGATGGAAGGCTTACTGACGGATTTGACGGAGAGTGGGGTTGTTCCCGAGCAAATTCATTATGAGCGTTTTGCGCTGCACAATTGAGACATCTGCTATGCTGGTGACATGAAAAGCGCTATCAGCATCAGTGGGTTGTCGGTGACGTTGGGGCGCAAATTCGAGGCTCTTCACGATGTGACGCTCGAGCTCCCCGAGGGGCGAATTACTGGCTTGATTGGCCCGAGCGGGGCTGGCAAAACCACACTTATGCGTGTTATTGTTGGGCGACAAAAATTTGGTCACGGAGAGGTTAGGGTGCTTGGCCACCCAGCCGGCTCACCGGCGCTGCGCCCTCGTATGCGTTACATGACGCAAGAGCTGTCGGTGTACTCCGACCTGACACTGGAGGAAAATCTGCGCTACTTCGCGCGCATGTACGGTTACCATGGTCGGGCCGCCAAACAGGCTGCCACCGAGGCTATCGATAAGGTATCGTTAGCCGATAAAACAGGCGTGCTAGTGTCTGACTTGTCCGGCGGGCAGAAGCAGCGTGTTTCGTTAGCTATAGCGCTGATCGGACAGCCAGAGTTGCTGGTGCTGGATGAGCCGACAGTTGGTCTGGACCCGGTTCTGCGCGAGGAGCTATGGAGCTTATTCCGCGAACTTGCCGCCACCGGCGTGACTGTCATCGTCTCGAGCCATGTCATGGATGAGGCCGAGCGCTGCGATGACTTGGTGTTGATTCGCGACAGTCGTATCGTCGCCCATGATACACCCGATACGCTGCGTCAGCGCACCGACTCCGAAACCATCGAACAAAGCTTCTTGAAGCTTGCTGGGGGCAAATCGACATGAGTCTGCGTCGAACCTTCGCGACCGCCCTTAGGGTACTTAACCAGCTACGGCATGACCCGCGCACCCTGGTGCTGGTGCTGGTCGTTCCATGTGTCCTTATGTTTCTACTAAAGTACATCTTCGACGGCAATCCACTGATATTCAACGCCGTGGCGCCGATGTTATTAGGCATTTTCCCGTTGCTGATGATGTTCCTTATAACTTCGATAGCCACGCTCAGGGAGCGCAAGACCGGCACGCTCGATCGGCTCATGACCATGCCTATCAGCAAGCTAGATTTCATTTTCGGTTACGCCATCGCCTTTTCGGTACTAGCGTTTGTTCAGGCTAGCATCGTCAGTCTGGTGACGCTCGGCTGGTTGGACGTGACGGTACAGGGCGGCACGCTACCTTTGCTAGTGGCAGCCGTCGCTTCGGCGCTGTTGGGCACGGCGCTAGGTCTGTTCGTCAGTGCATTCGCTACTAGCGAATTCCAGGCGGTTGAGCTGGTCATGCCCACCCTGATGCCACAAATCTTGGTCTGTGGACTGTTCGTGCCGCGCGAGCAGATGGCGACTGCCCTCGAAAAGATCTCCGACTTTCTGCCGCTGACCTACAGCGTGGACGCCATGCGACAGATTACCGAGCAGTCCGGCTGGTCCAGTGATTTGACATTTGATTTGGTGGTCGTACTGGGTTGTACGGTGGTGGCGCTATTGCTTGGCTCTGTGACTATTCGGCGGCAAGCCTGATGAACGAGACGGACGAAGCGGCGTTGCCGTGCGCCGACAAATTGGCGTTCGAGACGCGTCGCCAAGCAAACGCTGCGGCGAATGTCGCCCAGTATCAGCACGGCGCCAGCTTGCGCCCCTATCACTGCCGGCACTGTTTGCTGTGGCATCTGACGACAAAAACTCCAATTGATAGCTAGTCAATCCGTGTCTACTGTGGTAGAGTAGTCATACTAGAAAAGCTGCTAATACCTTGTTTCAGGTTCTAGGTACTATAAATAAAGTGTTTCAGGAGCGCAGCTAACTGGTTTGCCAGTTTACTCCGAGAACAGTAGGAGATATAAATGGCAATTAAACTTTTTGTTGGCTCCCTCTCATGGGGTGTGACAGACGACATGTTGAGCGACTTTTTCGCTCAGGCAGGTACAGTCACCTCTGCCAAAGTCATCATGGACCGCGACAGCGGCCGCAGCAAGGGCTTCGGTTTTGTTGAGATGAGCAGCGACGACGAGGCCAAGAAGGCTGTCGACGAACTCAACGGCAAAGAGCTGGATGGTCGCGCTGTCAACGTCAGCGAGGCTCGTCCACGCGAAGAGCGCCCTCGCCGCGATTTTGGCGCAAACCGCTACTAAATTGCATCTAGGCGAACCAAGAACCACCCGGCAACGGGTGGTTTTTTATTTGGCTGGTTTTCTTGACCCCGCCAGCCCCACAGCTTACCCTAATAGGATGAAGGAGCGTATTAATCAGGCCAAAGACCAGGCTAAAGAATTAGCCGAAAAGACAGCCAGCAAGCTCGGTCTTATTCGTGGTGACCGTGAGCTCAAAGCCACTGATGTTGCGGCTGCCCGCGATTACATACACAACTATTGGGCCAATTTGGAACGCTTTCATCCTCGTGATGACGAAAGTTTGCTTGGCCTACCTAAGCCATATCTTGTGCCCAGCTTCGAAGAAAATGCCAGCTTCGACTACAACGAGCTCTACTATTGGGATAGCTACTTCATGGTGCAGGGGCTTTACGACTCCGAACATCAGGAACTAGTCACGGGTATCTTGGAAAATCTGATGAGCTTATTCCAACGTTTCCGGGTGGTCCCGAATGCCTCCCGCACCTATCTGATGGGGCGATCACAGCCACCATTCTTGTCGACGTTCATCTTTGAAGTCTACGAGCACTTCAACCCGGGTGATGAATGGCTCAAGGACGCCATCGAACTGGCCAAACAAGAATACGAAATCGTCTGGATGGGGACCAAGAAGCCGAACGATCGGTTGGTCTACCGCAAATTGAGCCGATATTACGACATCAATTATTTGCATGATTTGGCGGAGGCTGAAAGTGGCTGGGACATGACGCCACGGTTCAGCCGCAAGGCGCTCAACTACTTGCCGGTTGATTTGAACGCCCTGCTGTACAAGTACGAAATGGACTTTTTCCGGGCCGCCGAAATATTTGGCGAGACGGAAGAGGCTCAGCGCTGGCGCACGGCTGCCGAAGAGCGCAAACACACCATGAACGAACTGATGTGGGACAAGCTTCGCGGACTGTATTACGACTACAATTTCGTTCGGCAAAAGCGTGGCAACGTCAGTAGCCTGGCGGCATATTTCCCTATGTGGGCCGGCATGATCAGCCAACGCCAGGCCGAATCGATGGTCCGGGCGCTGCACCGTTTCGAAAACAAGGGCGGCCTGGCAACCACCGATGCCTTGCCGATTGGGCAGTACATGCGCGGCAGTATGCCGACCCAGTGGGCCTACCCAAACGGCTGGGCACCGCTGCAGTTCATTGTCATCCAGGCGCTGGAACGCTATGGCTACCACGAGGATGCTCGGCGCATCGCCCACAAGTGGCTCCGGGCCAACCTGGACTGGTTCAACGCTCACGGTGTGTTCCTGGAGAAGTACAACGTCGCCTCACCCGACAAGCCGCCAGTCAAGGGCGTCTACCCATCGCAGACC
>CAZTXZ010000088.1:0-3790 GCA_964617895.1 uncultured Candidatus Saccharibacteria bacterium | reverse complement strand
GCGGCAAAACAACTCTAGCGCGCATTATCGCCCAAGAAACCGGCGCCGAATTTGTTGAGCTAAGCGCTGTCACGGCCGGCAAGGCCGATGTCGTCAAGGTCATCGAGCGGGCCGAGCAGAATCGACGCCTAGGGATGACGACGATATTGTTCGTCGATGAGATCCATCGCTTCAATAAAGCCCAACAGGATGCTTTCCTACCCCATGTCGAGGACGGTACGATTATCCTGATCGGCGCCACGACCGAGAACCCGAGCTTCGAGGTCATCAACCCGCTGTTGAGTCGTTCGCGGGTGCTTGTGCTCGAACCCCTGGATGCCGACGCCATCGTGGCGATCATCAAACGGGCCGCCAAGACACTCAACCTTTCGGTTAAACGTTTGCCCAAGAAGAGTGTCGATTTATTGGCCGAATTATCTGGCGGCGACGCCCGAGTTGCTCTCGGAAATCTGGAGCTGGCTTCACAACTTACCGACGGCATGATCACGCCCGACGTCATCAAGACCGCCGCCCAAAAGCGCATACCCGGATACGACAAAGCCGGCGAAAAACACTACAACATTATCAGTGCGTTCATTAAAAGCATGCGCGGAAGCGATGTGCGAGCGACCCTGTATTGGATGGCTCGCATGCTCCAGGCCGGCGAGGACCCCAAGTTCATTGCCCGGCGGATGGTCATTTTTGCCTCCGAGGACATCGGCCTGGCCGGCAACGGCGGGCTCAGTCTGGCAGTAGCAACCTTCCACGCCGTCCAGCAAATTGGCTTGCCGGAGTGCCAATACAACCTCTATCACTGCGCCACTGCGCTGGCTCGTTCCGAAAAGTCACGTGAGATTACCGGGCTGATGCATGATGCCCAAAGCCTGGCCGCGGCCCACCCCGACGCTCCAGTGCCGTTACATCTGCGCAACGCGCCGACCAAACTAATGAAAGACCTGGGCTACAACAAGGGCTACGAATGGCAGGCCGGTTTCACGCCGGACAAGGGCTTTCTACCCGATGAGATTGGCGATGTTACTCCGCCGGCCGAGTGACCCGACTGCCAAAAAACCGACTTTGTTATAATCACACCATGACAGACCAATCGGCCACGCCCAATCTCCACCATGTCCGCAAAGTTTTCCGTAAGACCCACGATCCGATTTGGCAAATGCAGCTCGGGGTCCTGACTATCATCGGCCTTCAACTCATTACCAATAATATATTCTTGCCGTTCCACAAGATTTGGGTCGCCGGAATCGAGATATTTCTACTCCTGGCGTTGGTAGTGGTGACGGCCGAAGGCTACAAGAAAGTTTCGGCTAGCCGTCGCCACATCGCCATAATGCTCATCGCTCTCATCGCCGCGATAAACATCTTTTCGCTCATCCTACTCATGAATGCCCTGTTCGCAAACAACGAAGAGATCACCGGCCGCAGTCTGCTATTGAACGGCTTGGCGATTTATATAACCAACGTCTTCATGTTCGCACTATGGTATTGGGAAATCGACGGTAACGGACCGGATCACCGTTCGACTCGTCAAACCAAGCGCGACTTTTTGTTCCCGCAGATGATTCACGCACAGTACGCCAGCAATCATTGGCTGCCTGGTTTCGCCGATTACCTGTATTTATCGACGACCAATGTCACTAACTTTGCCTCCGCCGATACGATTCCCCTATCGCATCGCGCCAAGGCGCTGATGATGGCCCAGTCCCTGACCGCCGCCATCACGGTCGTGTTGGTGGTGGCACGAGCCATCAACATCCTGCAGTAATCATCCTGGCCGCCTAGTGTTATAATCGTAAGCAATATGGCTGCCAGCATCGAGATAAACAACCTGACTAAACAATACCGCGGCACAAAAGTTGCGTCGCTCAAAAATCTATCGCTGCAAGTCGAGCCCGGCGAAGTCTATGGCTTTTTGGGTCCGAACGGCGCCGGCAAAAGCACGACCATCAGGACATTGATGAACTTCATCCAACCTACCAGTGGCGGCGCCAAGATACTTGGTCGTGATATCGTGACCGACAGCGTATCCATCCGACGCTCAGTCGGGTACCTTTCCAGCGACATGACCATGTACCCCAAGATGACTGCTCGCGAGTTCCTGCGCTACATGAGCGAGCTGCAAGGACAAAGTGATACCGCATATCAAGACGAGCTCATCCACAAACTCAATGGTGACACCAGCAAGAAATTGGGCGACCTGTCGCGCGGCAACCGCCAAAAATTCGCCATCGTCCAGGCCTTCATGCACAAGCCTGATGTCTTGATCCTGGACGAGCCGAGTAGTGGTCTAGACCCCCTGATGCAAGAAGTTTTCTACGACCTGATTAATGAAGCCAAAGCTCGCGGCGCCGCTGTCTTCATGAGCAGCCATATCTTGAGTGAGGTCCAGAAGATTTGCGATCGGGTCGGTATCATCCGCGACGGCAAATTGATTGCCGAACGCAATATCGCCGATATGGAGCGGGACGCTGCCCATACTTTCGAGGTGACTTTCGCCGACAAGACTCCGGTCAAGGAGCTCGAGCACTTAACTGGGGTCAAAGTCACGAGCCACGACGACCACCACGCCACGGTTCATGTACAGGGCGAGTTACCGCCCATACTGGCCGTGTTGGCTAAACATACGGTGGTACAGCTCGAAGCTCGGCAACTCGATTTGGAAGAATTATTCATGCAATTTTACTCCAACGAGGGGCAACAATGATGCGTTCTATCATCCGCTGGACGTTATGGCAGCGCCGCTGGAGCATATTCTGGTGGTCGACCGGCATCACGGCCCTGGTATTTTTCACGATGGTATTCTACCCAACCATCCGCGACCAAGCCGCCGAGCTGAACAAAAGTCTTAGCCTGGGTAGCGGCACCGAGGCGCTATTCGGTGGAACCGACTTCTTCTCGCCACTCGGCTACCTCAACAGTCAGTTGATTTATTTCTCGCTACCAATGCTTTTAGCGATCCTCGCCATCGGTCTTGGCACAAGCCTGATTGGTCGCGAAGAGTCTAGTGGCTCGATCGAGTCTTTGTTATCGAGGCCTATTTCCCGCGGTCGCCTCCTGGTCTCAAAGGCACTAGCTGGCACTCTCATCGTCTTTATCGTTACCCTCATCTCCTCCCTTGCCACTCTCGCGATGTGTAAGGTAGTCGACCTAGGCCTGCCTTACGGCAATATCGCTGCCGCCTGTTTTGCCTGCTTCATGTTGGTACTGAGTTTTGGTGCCCTGGCATTCATGATTACCTCCACAGGTCGCGGGCGGGCAGCGGCACTCGGCATCACTGTCGTGTACGCATTCGGTGGTTATCTCGTCGGATCGCTAACCAGTAGCGTGGAGTGGCTGAAACACCCGGCCCTACTTTTCCCGTACCACTATTACCGAACAGCCGACATCTTGGCTGGCAAGTTCGATTGGTCATCGATAGCATTCTTTGCGATCTTCACTCTAGCCTGTGGCCTGATAGCCTGGCTAAGCTTCCGCCACCGCGATATCGTTTAGGGGTTCTCATCCATTACCTATAGCGTTTCTAGGGTATGGATTCAGGTTGACAAATCAACATATGCGTTGTACAATGTCTCCCAGATTCAAGTTTGAGGATCGGGCTCACGTGGGTATCAGTTTCTTTGTAGGTGGAGAAGCTGGTCAGTAGCACTATCAGAACATCATAAATAAGCGAGGAGGTGCTTATGGGACTCATCAATAAACTTAAAGGTATGCCACGCAACCTCGTTGCAGGTGTATTCGTAGCTGTTGCATCTATTGCAACCGGCTTCGCGCTGTACACCAACGCGAACGCCGCCAA
>CAZTXZ010000087.1:0-3902 GCA_964617895.1 uncultured Candidatus Saccharibacteria bacterium | reverse complement strand
CTCCTATTTATGCGTCTAAGTATAGTCCAAGTGACTCATCAATTATACGTATATTCAGGCAGCGTCAGGGTAGTGCGGGTCGGTTTCAGGCGGGCCGCTTTCGAGCAGCAAGCTGGCTTCGAGTTGCTCGAGGGCTTGCCGGTCGTGGAGCATTTCTTCATGCGCGCGACCGCTGGTAATGTAATTCTCGAATAGACACGCCTTGGCATAAGCCTCCTTCATCTCGGGATCCTGCGGGGCCAGCAACGACTGCACTGCCAGTATCGTTATACGATCTTCCAGTGGTGCTCTTTGCCAGATGGAATCCATTAACTCGTCCAGATAACCAGGGTTACGTTTGTTTTTTTCGGTGAGATAGCGCAATACTTCCCCGCGCTCCTGATTTCTCTTCGCTCGTTCGGGGTGTCTCATGGCTACTCCGTTCTTTTGCCTATGAATCAAGTGTATCGACTTTGGGCAAAAAATGATGTGACATTCGTTACAGAATTTGCTTGTAATGACGTCAGACAGGCGTATTATTGGACGTGAATAATTAATAAGAAAGTAACAGATGACGGAATCCTTTAGAGGAACGGAGACAATTATGCCGACCGAATTTACAGTAACGGCACCCGCGCCGATTGGTTATGGCGAGGGTGCGATTCACACCGACGTCACCCAGGAAGAGTGCGAACGTTTAGTCACCGAGGTTGAGAAATATCTAAAGCGGGTGGCCGAGGATGCTCCTGGCTGCTGCTTTGATGGTCGGTTGTGCACTAGGCACTTGGACGGGTCGGCTCCCGACCTACGACCGTCGGTTGCCGGTGGCCCACTGGTCTCGGCCTATATCGCAGCGGAGCTGTCTGGCTGGTTCGAACCGGACGCGCCAGAAGATATAGAATCGCGCATCGGTATCGTCAAACAAAAACTGGAGGACGAGGGCATCGTACTAGGTGCGCATGTCGACGAGGCGGCCGTGGCGGCAAGTTTTCGTAAACCCGATGGTTCGGTCAGGACCGGTTGTGGTGCCAACGACAAGGCCGCGGTCATCGTCAAAACTATACTTGATCCTGGAAGTGCCGTGGATACGTTGTCTGGCGGTGCCATGGGTAAAGACTACGACGCCAGCGCCATCAATCGAAACAGTTCCGAAGAATTACTGAAGCGTTTTGGCGCCTGGAACCCGGAGGCGGCATTGAGGGAGAGTTCGTCGGATAACGGCCGGACGGTCGAAGTGCTGCAAAGCGATGATACACCTACCGCCGGTCACCGCGAGTCGCTGGCTTTCTTTAATCAAATTGATAACACTACGTTCGATCGCGACGGTTTTGTCACGGATACCGGTGAGCAAGCTTTCGGTATCGACATGTGGTACGTTCGCAAGCTATGTAAAGCTTTGGCCGGTGGGCCTAACGCCACCGAGCAGTACTCAAAACTGTATAGTGCCATGACCGCATTCCAGACTGGTACCTATCTGGTGCTCTGTGACGGAACGCAACGCGCGGCTACCATCGAACCAGCCAAAGCATAAGCTCTTTACAAATGCATTCAGGGGCGATACGCTGTAGCTACTAATAAGTGGAGGTTCCAACAATATGTTTGGAAAGAAAAACGTCGCCGCACTCGTCGCCGAGTTTGTCGGTAGTGGTGTCTTGACGCTGGTCGTCATTGGCGTGCAACATTCAACAATCGGTGTGCCGTATTTTGTCGGTGTCGCCGCTGCCCTGGCTGCAGCTATGGTCGTGATGGTATTTGGCGTGGCTTCGGGTGCCGTGCTAAACCCGGCCATCACGATTGCCCTGTGGACCGTCCGGCACCTCAAGACCTTGCCGGCAGTCATGTACTTGATCGCACAGTTGCTCGGTGCATGGGCAGCTTACTTGCTGTTCAGCTACCACATCAACACCGACCTCAGCAGTGTCGGCGGTGAGTATTCATCGCGTGTCATGGTGGCCGAGGCTGTCGGTGCCGCTATCCTGGCCTTTGGTTGGGCAGCGGCAGTATTTAACCGCTACAACGTCGGCCTTAAGGCATCGGTCGTTGGCCTCGGTTATGCTCTCGGAATCGTCGTGGCTTCATCGGCCTCGATCGGTCTTATCAACCCAGGCGTTGCATTGGCCGACCAGGCTTGGACCCTTTGGGGTACTACTGGCTTGGTCACTTACGTTCTTGGCCCAATACTTGGTGCGTTGCTTGGTTTCAACCTCTACGCTTGGTTGTTCACTGACGAGATGCGCCTGAACGTCGTCAAAGGCCGCCGCGCAGCCGCTCCGGCAACTACTTCGGCTAGCACATCGCGTGCAGCCGTAGCACCAAAGCCAAAGGCTACGCCTGCTAAGAAAAAGACCACAACCCGCAAAAAGACGACCGCCAAGCGCAAGTAATCGCTCGGTAGTTACTGATAAAATCCCCTCGACCAGCGAGGGGATTTTTCTATGATTATTTCGACAATGGATGATTGCAAAACGTGTGATCTTTGCCGTCCGGGTATTCCCCGCGCCGCAACGACTCGACCATATTTTCTAGCTTGCCGGTCAGGGTCACCAATGACTTGGCCTGTTTCTTGACGCTGCCCTGCAGCCCGGTCTCGACGAAGTCTAGCGTCAGCATGGCCGGCATTTCATCGTGCATTTGTTGCCAAGCCAGCGCGTACAAGGCCAGCTGGTTGGATGCCGTGGCGCGACGCTTGGCCTTGTCGGGCGTGGTTACGCTGGTGCCAGTCTTGAAGTCACGTATCTCGACGCCCTCCTCGAGTTGATAAACGGCGTCGATACGACCGATTATCTTGAGTTTGATGTCGGGCAGCATGATGCCGAATGGCAGTTCCGCCTCTATGGGCAGTGGTGCATTCATGAAGCGTTCGTAGATCGCCTCGACGGTTTTCTCGGCCTGTTGGTGGGCCCGTTCGCGCGACCTGACCGAGGCGTAGCCGGTCATCGGCAAATTGCCGGTGGCGTAGGTTCGCAAATCTTCCAGGCTTGGCGGGTTGCCTTGGCGCCTGCCCTGATGAATTTTTTCGATGACACCATGCACGATGGTGCCGTATTGCAACGCCGGTTCGGGCGGTAATGGCATCTGCAGGACGTGGATGTAATAAAAATCTTGCGGGCAGCGCAGCCAACAATCTATCTGACTGACACTTAGCATGATATGTCCGTCTGGCTTCATGTGCGATGGCAACGGCACGCTCTCGGTCGCGCTACGCGGGGCGAACAGCTCGAGGTTGGTTTGCCTGGCTTCTTCTTGCAAAATGCTGGCATCGGCGCGGCCCAATAGCTCAGCCAGAAATCGGGAGGGTTTACGCATGGCACCACTGCCGTGCTGGTCGGCATGTGTCAGGATGAGTTCGCGGCGGGCGCGCGTGGCGGCGACGTACATCAGCCGTCGTTCCTCGTGCATGTGCTGGTCGGCGGCACTTTGGTTGGCCTTTAGCGTGTCAGGTACTTGCAGGCCCGCTCCGAACGAGCGCATCGGGAAAGAGCCTTCAGTGCAATCAACGACATAGACAGTGTCCCATTCCAGACCCTTGGCGCGGTGGACGCTCAGCACGTTGACCAGAACATCGGAAATATCGAGCGTGGCATCATCGAACCCACTGCCGGCCGCGCGCAGTGCTGGCAGATTGACGATGTAATTTTGGACACTGGCAACGTCGGCGATGCGCTCGAATTCTTTAAGCGTCTTGAAATATTTACTCAGGGCTTGAACTTCGATTAGTAATTCCAGATTGTCCTCGGCCTGGTCGTACAATTGTTGCTTCCAGCCGCTGTCCGTAATCATTTGGTAAGCCATACGACCGATCGGCATGTCTTGGGCGGCGGTGCGCCAACTGTCGATGGTTTGGAGGGCTTGGATGGCCCCCTCATCGTTACTAGCACGTATCGCCTCGTTAAGACTGCCGTGTTCACGTCGGCTGCTGGCGG
>CAZTXZ010000086.1:0-3914 GCA_964617895.1 uncultured Candidatus Saccharibacteria bacterium | reverse complement strand
CGCACATTGCGGCGCGAGAAATAAAAATTTCAAAAACAAAATTTGCATCCATCCGCCGCAGGGTGGGCGCGCACGAAAAGATAAATCAGCCCTAGGCTGGTTTTTCTTTTCACGGCCCACCCTGCAAACTCATCTGTTTATCGGGTTTTCCTGTTATACTTGAGCATAAGGACAAATAAGCATGATCAAGTACTACTACAAAAGTCTTCGGACTGCATCTATCCAGGAGGCAGACGATTACAAGCGAGGCGCCTGGGTTTATGTCGAGGCGCCGTCCGAGCATGAAATCGAACATCTGGCCGAGAAATTCAAGCTAGATATAGGTATCTTGCGTGATGCACTCGACACCGATGAAATGCCTCGCCTCGAAAAGGAGGATGAGGTTAGCTACATCTTCGTCCGCTTTGCGATGATGAACGAAGAAAAGGAGCTGGTAACCATGCCGCTCCTTTTTGTTTTCGGCAAGGAATTATTGATGACGGTATCATTGGTGCGTTTGCCGCCCCTAGCCATGTTCATTCAAAACAAGGTAGACTTCGCGACGACCCAACGCGCCAAACTGGTGCTGCAAATCCTAAATCTCGTCTCGGATCACTACGACAACTACATCGCCACCACCAGCAAACAAATCAAGCTGATTCGCGCCCATTTGCGCCGTCATGCTATCAGTAACCGAGACTTCGTCGAGTTCGTGACCATCGAGGACGAGCTGAACGAGTTCTTGTCCGCCCTGGTACCTACTAACGCCACGTTGCGCCGCCTGATGCTGGGGCGTTACATGCCTTTGTTCGAGGAAGACCAAGACATTGTCGAGGACTTATTGCTCAATAACGAGCAGTCGATAGAGGCCTGTAACAGTAACCTGAAATCGGTTGCAAACATTCGCGAGGCCTACAGTTCGATCAGCGCCAACAACCTTAACCGAACCATTAAGGTGCTGACCATTGCCACCGTCATGATTGCCATCCCTAACTTGTTCTTCAGCATGTATGGCATGAACCTGCCGCTGCCGCTACAGAGTCACCCGTGGGCCTTCCCGGCGCTCATTTCGTTCAGCCTGGCCCTACTGCTTGGCGTTGCCCTGTATGGTCGGCGCAAGAAGATATTCTAAGTCTTTAAATTAGTGTCGCCATCTGTTAGAATTGCTCTGTTCCCGGGATAAATCCTGAATTGGCAAGATATTAAACCAAGCCTAAGGCTGTTTGATATCTTGAGAGGACGACCGTAGCATTCAGTCGAAGCTTTTGCCGAAAAGGCAAAACGAGACAAATGCGTACGAGAGGACGAGGGGATATAGCTCAGCTGATTAGAGCGCAGCGCTGGCAGCGCTGAGGTCCGGGGTTTGAATCCCCGTATCTCCACCAAACAAAGAGTCGGTCGCATGACCGGCTTTTTGTTTGGTGGTTCGTTCACGCGGGATGAAAACCCCACCTGCGTAGCAGGGGTTTGGCGGAGCGAGCACGCGCACAGGAATTTATTCCGAGCACGCCGCAGCGGAGAAGGCCGCAGGCCGCTATCCCCGTATCTCCACCAAGAAAAAACGAGTCACATTTGTGGCTCGTTTTTTCTTGGCTGATATGAGGCTCCAAACCCCGGAGCGAGCAAAGCGAGCGGGGTTTGATAATCAAGACCGCGCGCAGGAGCTAGCTCCGAGCACGGTCGCAGCATTATCCCAAAGGAGCCGTAGGCGACGACGGAATCCCCGTATCTCCACGGCGCAGCGGAGAAGGACGTAGTCCGCTATCCGAAAAACCCTCGTCAAAAATTTTTGTCCGCAAGATTATCGGAGGTGTACAATGTAGACAGAAAATAACCGGGAGGTGTCTGATGGAGTTTGGATTGTTCGTCGCCATTGTCGTAGTACTGTTCATCCTAAGCGGTATCAAGGTCGTCAACCAGTACGAACGCGGTGTGGTGCTGACTCTAGGTAGATTCACCGGTATCCGTAATCCTGGGCTGCGTGTCGTGGTACCAATCTTTCAGACGATCAGAAAGGTAGATGTTCGTTCCACGCCGATAGATGTGCCAAAGCAAGAAGTCATTACCCGCGACAACGTCACGGTCGGTATTGATGCGGTGGTGTATTTTCGCGTCGTTGATGCCGAAAAGGCCGTCCTCGAAACGGTCAATTACGCCTATGCTACTAGCCAGTTTGCCCAAGCGGCACTGCGCGACGTGGCTGGCAATGCCGAACTGGACGAGCTGCTGAGCAAGCGCGAGGAAATGAGCACCCAAATCAAGCAGATCGTCGATAGTGAGACCGACAAATGGGGCATCGATGTCGAGAACGTTAAGCTCCAGAACATCGAATTGCCGCAAGACATGAAACGGGCCATGGCCAAACAGGCAGAAGCCGAGCGTGAGAAGCGCGCCAAGATCATTGCCGCCGAGGGTGAGCAACTGAGTGCTGCCAAGCTAGGTGAAGCCGCCGATATCATCGCCGAGCATCCTATTGCCCTTCAGCTGCGTAACCTGCAGGTGCTCAACGAGATCGCCGTCGAGAAAAACAGCACCATCGTTTTTCCGGCCCAATTCCTGGATACCGTCAAGAGCGTGAAAGACTTCGTGGCAAAGGAGCGATAGATGACAACGGACCATCAGGAAACCTGGCTATTAACTCATTGGTATCCTAGCAAAGACGACAAGAGCGAAGAAAAAAGCGAACACAAGATGCTTGCCCATCGTGCCGGCCGATCGTTGGTGTTCGAGGGTATACCGTCGGAGAACGGATCATACATGTTCGCGCGATTGGTAGAAAATGACAACGAGGGCATCTACAGCGGGACATGGTACGAATCGAGCGATCCGCACGGTCCATTCGGTGGCGCACAATACAGCGGTGCAGGGCAGTTGCTCATGAACAAAGCAGGCGACAAGCTAACGGGCATGTGGGCAGGTGCCGGCTATGATCGCGAGGCGAAAGAAATGCGCATTTACAGCGGAAAGTGGGAGCTTAAAAAGCTTTCCGAAGAGTCCTAGGCATGACCGATAAAAATAGCCAACATCGCGCCTCGACATCGATGCTAAACCGTATGCGCGCAGCCGTATTGGGCGCTAATGATGGCATCGTTTCCGTGTCGAGCATCGTGCTGGGTGTGGCCGGAGCGACCGATCAGCGCGGCACGATATTCACCGCCGGACTAGCAGGGTTGGTGGCCGGAGCCTTGTCCATGGCCGTCGGCGAGTATGTGTCGGTCAGTAGCCAAAGGGACACAGAGCGCGCATATATCTCCAAGGAAAAGCGTCGCCTGCGCAATGATCCGGCTCACGAGCTCGAGGGCCTGGCTGAGGCTTACATGAGTAAGGGCATCAGCAAAGCAACGGCCCACAAAGTCGCGGAGGAGCTTACCAAGAAAGACGCGCTTAAGGCTCACCTGGACGCCGAGCTTAATCTCGATGAAAACGATCTGAACAACCCCATGGAAGCCGGCATCGCGTCGCTGCTGTCGTTCTCTGTCGGTGGTTTGATTCCGTTTATCGCCATCATGGCGGTGACGCCCAGCTTACGATTTGGCGTCACGTTCGTAGCGGTGCTCATTGCCCTGACGGGTACCGGTTACCTGAGTGCGTCGATTGGCGGCGCGTCACGTCGGCGAGCCATACTACGCGTGGTAGTCGGAGGCGCCATCGCCATGGCGGCTACCTACGGCATTGGCGTACTATTCGGCACAGCCATCCAATAGATGCTGACCAGTTGAAAAAAACGCCCTTCCTCTGTAAAATTACATCTGACCTTGTCATTCCAATTTTGCAATCCAAGGAGCGAAGCAACTGAATGCAAAATTGAGAGGAGAACCGTAGTCATAGGTCGAAGCTTTTGCCGAATAGGCAAAACGAGACGATGGCGTACGGGCCGACGAGGCTCTTTAGCTCAGTTGGTAGAGCAGAGGCCTGAAGAGCCTTGTGTCCCCAGT
>CAZTXZ010000085.1:0-3940 GCA_964617895.1 uncultured Candidatus Saccharibacteria bacterium | reverse complement strand
CCAAGATTTACACCGATGCCAACCGCTATTGCGAAGACAAGATCCCATCGGGTTTCTCTGGCCGTTACCGCATCGGCTGTATCCAGGAGTACGTCACCGCCCACAATGCATCACCGACCTATATCAATGCCGACCTGTATAAGTTCGATTTCTACACCCCTACCTGGTCGCCCGATTTGGCAGGGTTCAGCCTGTTGTTCAGCGCCATAGCCTTCGTTTTATTCTTGCTTCTGCTGGCTGCCCGTTTCGCTCTTAGGCAACTGGCCGGCATCAAGTGACCACTTCCCGGTAGCCTGATAGCGACCGGACGCCAAATAAAAACACCCGCGTTAGGCGGGTGTTTTTGGTAACTTACGTTAGTTACTACTGGCCGGATCCGTTGCTTTTCGGAGTGGTAGCAGCGGGGGTCTTGGTAGTCTCAGTGCCGCCCTGTACCGGGTTGCCAGTGGTGGTGTTAGTGTCGTCACACTTCTGGCCGTTCGGGTTGGCCTGTTGGAACTTGTCGACGAGCTTGGCGACCTGACCGTCAGTGTTGAGATTCTCCCAGAAACTGACTTGTTCCTGGTTGATGACCATGCGATCTTGTGGGCGGTGCAATTCACAGCCTAGCTTGATGAGCGAAATCTGACCAGATGTGTCCTTGGTGTTGGTGTTAGACGTCTGTAGGTAGAAGATGTTGCTCAGGACCAGGTAGCGAGAGTTGACCGAGGTAATCTTGCCAAAATAGACTTGATCGTTCGTCAGGAAGACAGCCTGTAGCTTATCGTTGTTGACGTAGCGTGCTTCCGATGCTGGTTTGGAGAAGATGAACAATGCCAGTGCCGAAGCGATCAGCAGGGCGATTATGATGATGAGCACGCCGCCGGCGATACGGAACAGTTTGTTGTCGCGGTTGCCGCCCGTGGGCATGTGGAGTCGGGAAGAGTGAGATTCGCCCGAGTCATTGTGCTTATTTGCCGAGACGTCGTCATCACCGCTTACCGGAGAGAAAGCGGTCGCACGTCGTTGTGCGCCGTTATTTTGGCCACGATTCGTAAAATCCATATTAGTACACCACCTTTTCTAAGCGTTTATGGTTATAACGACCAGTGTAATACAAGCCCTGCCTCGAGGCAACAACTAATTTTAGGCTACGTACCACTTATGGCGCAAATCCGGGTCATTATTTCGTCCAAGGGGTGAAAATTTGCCGCTTCAGGGTTGACAAACAATTTTGCGCCAGAGTATGTTAGGGATACCACTAATTCGTAAGAGAGGGAGAAGCGCATGGCTTATCAGCACACGAACTCAAAGGGTGTAACTTACTACCTTAACTCAAAAGAAGTCACACTTCGTGGCGGAAAAGTACAAAGGATCTTCTACTTTAGCAAGGACCAGCGTCCAGAGGGTTGCGACCTTCCTGATGGCTACACTGTCAACGAAAACCCACGCAACGGGTTCCTGACAGTCAAGCGCGCCTAGTCTTAAGTCCGTAGATTTATGTAAACACCCGGCAAAATCGCCGGGTGTTTTTTATGCGTCTGGTGGCGACCTCTGCTACAATTTATAGCCATGAGCAAAGCCATTCTCGAGGTAAAGAATCTGCAGAAAAGCTACGGCGATCAAAAGGCCGTCGATGGCATCAGCTTTAGTGTCAAAAAGGGGGAAATCTTTGGGATACTCGGGCCGAACGGTGCCGGTAAGACCACGACGCTAGAGATGATTGAGACCTTGCGCACTATCGACGGCGGCAGCGCCCGCATCGATGGTATCGATGTCGCGGCTAATCCGTACAAGATCAGGGGTATCATCGGCGTCCAGCCACAGACCCCCGGCTTTCAGGACAAGACCAAGCTGTCAGAACTGATCCAGATGTTCGCCGCTGCCTACGGCGAGAAAGTCGACCCCAAGAAGTTTCTCGACGAGGTTGATCTGGGCGAAAAGGCCGATTCTTACATCGAGCAATTATCTGGCGGCCAAAAACAGCGCTTCAGTATCGTCGCGGCGCTGGTCCACAACCCCAAAGTGTTCTTCTTGGACGAGCCGACCACCGGTCTGGACCCGCAGGCCCGTCGCAACCTATGGAAACTCATCCAGGAGGTCCGCGACCGCGGCATCAGCGTCATCCTGACTACGCACTACATGGACGAAGCCGAAGTCTTGTGTGATCGCATCGCCATCATGGACAAGGGCAAAATCATCAATCTCGACACGCCTAAGAACCTGATTCGCGATTTGCTAAAGCGAGGCTTCAAGAAAGAACAACATGTCGAGCAGGCCAACCTCGAAGACGTATTCATCGACCTGACAGGAAAGGGGTTGCACTAAATGACACTCAAGCAAAAATTCTTCACCGTCTGGGTCTTCTTCGTCATCAACATGAAGCGGCTGTTCCGCGACAAACTGGCCCTGTTTTTCACCTTCCTATTTCCGCTTATCTTCCTGTTCGTCTTCGGTGGGCTAAACAGCGGCGGCAAATCGGTCGACTTCAAAGTCGCCGTCATCAATCGCTCCGAAGCACCGTTTGCCAAGGAATTCGTCAAGGAACTGGGCAAGAACAAGGCTTTCAAGATTGACGACTCGGTCACCACTTTCGCTCAAGCCAACGAGCTGATGGGACGCAGCGAGCTCGATGCCACCATCGAACTGCCGCCGTCATTCGGTCATTCGGTCAAGGGCCAGAATCATCCTTCGGGCCAAGCTATCGTCCGCTACACCCAAAACAGCGAGCAGGCTGCCCAGACTCTGATGGGCGTGCTACAGGCAGAGCTGCAGAGCATAAACGTGCATCTGGTGCACACTGACACACCGCTGTCCGTCGTGCCGGAGCGCCTGAACGAGCGTAGCCTGACGTCATTCGATTACGCCTTTACCGGGTTGCTCGGTTTTGCCATCTTAGGCGCCGGCATCTTCGGACCCATCAATATCTTTCCGGAACTGAAAAAGATGGGTATTTTGCGCCGCCTGCACACTACACCCATCCGGGTCTGGCAGTATTTCCTAAGTGTCATGTTCGGCAACGCCGTTTCGGGCCTGATGTCGCTGGCCGCGATGTTCGTGGTCGCTATCCTGGTGTTCAACCTGAAAGTGGTTGGCAATTACTTTGAGTTATCCCTGTTCCTAACATTCGGTATCGTTATGATACTGGGCATCGGTCTGGCCATCGGTGGTTGGGCCAGCAATGAGCGCCAGGCGGCTCCGCTGGCTAACCTCATCGTCTTCCCGATGATGTTCCTGACGGGTACGTTCTTCCCACGGTTCTTGATGCCGGATTGGTTGCAAGGCATCACCACCTTCATCCCACTGACACCAGTTATCGATGGGGCGAGGATGATTGCTACCGAGGGCAAACATTTGGTTGATCTTGGACCGCAATTGGGCATCATGGCAGTCTGGCTGATCATCGTCTATGCGCTGGCTTTCCGAGTTTTCCGCTGGGAATAGAGCCAGAACATTGTAAAATAGCGGGTTTTATGCTATAATCGTTCATTATGGCAAAGCACGCATTACCCGGCGAGGGCCAACTGGCTTTCTTCTCCCCCCAAGATGTTGCAGTTGAAGAGGCTGCGCGCATCCAAACCTATGAGCCAGAGCATGGGCCGGCTGTCGATATCAGTAATCGTGCTGCCGAACTTGGTGCCGCACTGAGGGCACTCAATCAGGCTAATATGCGCCAAGGGCTCCAGGCGGCCGCCGCCACTGATAAATATCCAGATATCGATCGGCGTTACGGGCTTGCGACCCCCTCTGTTGTTGCTGGTGCAGCTCGCAAACAAGAAGAGGATATCAACCGGGCAAAACACCACTTTGCGAATGCTAGCGGCATGAACGCCCTCATTGCCGCCGGTATGGATTCAAGGGAGGCGAAACGCCTTACGCGCGAATCGTGGGATGACTTCACGGCCCGCTATGGTGTTGGCGTGAGTGATGCCGCTACCCGTAATCGCAAAGCCAAAGCATT
>CAZTXZ010000084.1:0-3961 GCA_964617895.1 uncultured Candidatus Saccharibacteria bacterium | reverse complement strand
CCATTTATCGCAACGAAATAGTCAATTATGACTACCCGGATGTCAGATTCGTCAGCGAGGTCAGCAGTGGCACCTACATCCGTAGCCTGGTCACGGACATCGGCGAAATGCTGGAAACCGGTGCCTACATGGCCGACCTCCGCCGCACGGTGGTTGGGCAATTTAGCATAGACGATGCGATTTCGACTGATGATCTCAGCGAAGATGTCCTTCGGCAGAGGTTATTGACTCTATAGCGATAATAGCTATTATCTATGGTCCTAGACCAAGCCTTGCCGAGGTTGAGCCGGGCGAACAAACAGTTCCGTCAGAGCCAGAGTATTACCTATAATTAGATAGTCTAGAGGTGCGTAGGCTTGAGGAGCTCGATACTACGGTAGGCGTCTGCATATTTGACTAATGGAAAGGGCGTCATACTATTAGGTTACTTATGTCTGACGAGCAGCAACCACAACGGTCGACTGAATTAGTCGTGCCTGCCGTGTCCGAGGAGCTGCGGCGGATGTATGCGCTGTCGGGAATCGAAGCGCTTACCGAGGCCGCCGCGCAGGCACGAGAAGTCCGACCATTACATAGCAGGCTAGAGGGTGAGCTCGAGGGGAAGATTAAATCAGAGATGGATGCTCGCCCAACCTTTCAGGCCATATTGAGGGCAGTGTACGCCAAGCGCGAACCGGCTGAGGCTACCACTAACGACAAGCCCCGGCAACCGACAGGCAAATCTAAGCGCCCCAAAATCCGCCCCTCGGTAGACGACTCATTTTTCTTGCGCGTTACCCACCCCGATAATTATGGCGGCGGTGATGCCGCTGAGCGAATCGCCTATGCCGAAGCCATGGCGGAAGGTGATCGACCACTGGCAGCGTCGGTGCTGGCCCGTGCCACGGGGGCCCATTTGCTCGGGGCGACCCACTCAGACGAACCGCCTTCGACCGCTAGACTCGAGCTGGAGTTATACAAAATGTATGCGGCGCTGAGCAACGTAGATAGGCGATTCATGACCACCGCAGAGGTAACCTCATGGCATGCCAGCATGCAGCAATATATCCCGACGATTGTGAGGGCCCAAGAGGTTGGAATAATCGTCGACAAGGTTTACACAAATTACCTGGGCGCCCCCGTAGAAGGGAAGGTCATCGTAGCACCTACGGTACATCGCGCTATTACTCGGCTACAGGAAGTGCGTAAAAAGCTGTCGGACAGACTCTTGAGCTACGCCGATCACCTACCTTGTGACGAATTACAGCTACAGCGGTTCGATGAGGCAATGGAGGGGTTTATTCTGTCCGAACTCGATAACATGGTGGAAACGCGCTATCGTCGAGGAGAGAATGACGTGGATGCAGCCCTGGTCGCCGATAGACTGACGGTCATGCTCGAGCTGGTGCTCCCTCGACCGCCAGAATCTAGGGATATCTTCGCGACCGGGCCACGTAGCAATTCTGCGGCCAGGTCTCTTGGGGCCGCGGCCTTACGAAACCTTTTTGGTGAACGATGAGGGCTACCGGGCAGGAACCTACTGGTTGTGATTCGAGATGATCGTTTGGAGGTACGGAGTATTTGAGATGGCTTGTGGGGCAGGGCAGCTGGCGCTACATTGCACGCCAAAGGTGTACGAGAAGTCGAAGGCCGGGTTGGGTACCAGGCTATCCCAGACATTCAACATGCTGGTCAGCTCACTGGAGGTTGGCAGTCGATAGTAGACGGTCTTGCCATCGGTCCGGCCGGCTTGGCCGAAGGCTTGGAAAGTTGGCACGACCGCACTGAGTGGTATGCCGCTAGCCACGGCACTGTTAACGCGTTGTGTGATTGAGTTATTGTCACAGGGCACCGGAGTTACCTGGTCGGTGGCGTAATGACACGGATAGGGGTCGATACCGAAATAATCGACATGGGTATTACCGGGTGCCAGGGCGGCGTATTCGCAACCGAGGTTGGCACCGCACATATTCGAGCCATCCAGCACTACGATGAAGCTTTTTTGATTCGGGGCATGGGCCTTGATGTAGTCGGCGCGAGCCAGAATGTCGCTGGCGGCGCTCGGACAGATACTTGGATGAGGTTCGTCGGCGAGGTAGTATCCGAAAACCCGTGAATTATTTTTGAGGGCATCGACCTGAGCGGTGAATTGGGCGTAGCTGAAGCCAGGGGTACAGTTGGTGTTGTCGAGGTTGCCAACCCAAACGAGCGCCTTGACGCCAGTCGGCAGGCTGTTGACGGTTGTGTTTACGCCACTGGGGTTATTCTGGCTGCCGCCGACATCGAATAGGTTGAAACCTAGCGACAGCGCCAGTGATTGGTTGCTGCCGATGTTGGTGGTGTAATGCAAGGTGACCGGGGTGCTTCCACCGCCACTGCTACCACCAGATGAGCCGGAAGAGGATCCGGAGCCGGTAGTTGCCCCCGACGAGCCGCCGCTACCCGTTTTAGTGGTGGTTGGTGTGCTAGTCTGGTTTTTATCTTTTGGATTAGTCTTAGATGTTGTCGGCCTAGAAGTTTGACCGGTCGGAGTGGACTCGCCTGATGGGGCTGACTGGGAGCGCAAAGGGCTTTTCGGGGCTTGATGGGACGAATCGGTCATGACTAGTCGGATCAAGATACCACCACCCAGGATTAGCAACAACAGGAGTAAGATTAGTAGTTTTGAGCGTCGACTACGCAACAATCCTCCCAGACGATTCTGGACTGAAGGTTGCTGCGACTGATTGGCCGGGTACATGTTTTTATTTGACGGATTAGCCTCTTATTAGTGTAACATCCGAAGTTGATAAAGCAATTGCGCCATCTCTTGTGCCAGATGGTCTCATCTGGTATACTGGCGGGTAACGCCATCATAATCTCTAAAGTTTTGTAAAGGAATTGAATGATCTCGAACGAGAAGAAACAAGCCGCTATCAAGAGCGTGCAGGCGCACAAAGATGACACCGGTGGAGCAGCCGCCCAAGTTGCCGTTGCAACCGAGCGTATCAAGGAGCTGACTGAGCACCTAAAAATCAACAAGAAAGACTTCGCGGCTCGCCGCGGGCTATTGCAGTTGGTTGGTCGCCGTCGCCGTTTGCTCAACTACATCGCCAAGCGCAATCCTGACGGTTACAAAAAGTTGCTCAAAGATCTCGGCATTCGCCGCTAGTGCATGGACCACTGGTCTGGACATCTTCCAGGCCACAAGCTTGTGCACATTAACGTTCTGTTCGTAGTGTAGGCAGAGACCAGATATACCCCTAGCGTTAGCACAAGTAGGGAGCTATATTTGCACTCTGTCTAGGACCTGCGACGAAGAAAGGAAGGCTTGACTTGAGCCAGACAAAAAACAACGACACCATCAACCCCTTCGGGAAAGATGTTATTAAGGTAGAGACCGAATTTTGTGGTCGTCCGCTCAGCCTTGAGTTGAACCGGGTCGGTTTTCGTACCAGCGCCAGCGTGCTTGTCCGTTACGGCGACACGGTGGTGCTCGGTACCGCCATGGTCAGTTCGGGCAGTGTCCGCGGGATGGATTATTTCCCACTCAGCATCGATTATGAAGAGAAATTCTACGCTGCCGGCAAGATTAGCGGCAGCCGATTCATCAAGCGTGAGGGCCGTCCCAGCGACGAGGCCATCCTGATTGGGCGATTAATTGACCGCCCAATTCGCCCGCTGTGGCCCAAGGGCTACCGCCAAGAAGTCCAGGGTGTGGCCAGCGTGCTCAGCATGGACCCCACTTTCCGTCCGGACATGATCGCTATGATTGCCATGAGTACGGCCTTCATGCTGACTGGTGCGCCGTTCGAGGGTCCAGTAGCCGGAGTGCGCGTCGGTATGACTGAAGATGGTAAATACCAAGCCTTCATGAGCGCCGAGGAGCTCAACCAGAGCAAGTTGGACCTGGTGGTCGCCGGTACCAAGGACGCCATCATGATGGTCGAAGCCGGTGCCCGTGAAGCCAGCGAAGACGAAATCGCCGGAGCACTCGAATTTG
>CAZTXZ010000083.1:0-4003 GCA_964617895.1 uncultured Candidatus Saccharibacteria bacterium | reverse complement strand
TGTCGATGCTCGCCGTTTTGGCGTGCGGGTTATAACTTCCAATGGCGGCGACAACTTTGCCACTGGTAGGGGTCCGGCGACTGTCTTGGACGACAACGCGGAATTGAGCGTGACCTTTACGGCCAGTACGCTGCATACGAATGACTAACATCCCTATGTTCCTTTCTTAACTTGTTGAATCCGTTGTATTTTATCCAAATTCACCCCTGTTGTCAATTCCAGTCTAGAGGTCTCCACCCCGCCGGGGCGTCAGTAATGGACCAGGCCTCTTCAAGGGTGTGTGGATCCAACATGGTCAGGCGGTGTGACATCCTGGCCTCCACCAGTTCCCCGATACACTCATTCACCACTTCGGCCTGCTCATCGGAAACACCTGCTGCCGTGAATATTTCGGTGCCATCCGGCGACACCATACCCAGTTCGTACAGATAATGTTCCGTGATCTTTAGGGTACCGGCATGTACCACATCAATCCGATTGATCATCAACACCTGGCTATCAGACCTGGGGCGCGACGTAAGCTCGGTACAGAGCCGACCCTTTGTCTGCGGGTCGATGTATGCCCAGGCGCTCCGGATGGGCGCCACTGAGGTACCCTCATTCACCGCCGGGCCCGGCCGGCCCTTACGTGCCGACTCAAAAAGCAAAGAGTCCATAACCCCAGACATAAGCAGGTGGCCCATGTGCCGCTGGCGCAGCGGAAGTAAGATCCTGGCTTGGCGCTCATACTCTTCCGCTGTCAATCGGGTGATGCGACTGTGTTCGAAGTTCCTCATTGATATTGCTTGAGTGCGGCAGTCGCGGCTGCCACCTGAGCGATTTGCTTGCTTGGGCCGCTTCCCTGGCCCTTCAGCTTGTTGTCGACGAATACGCCGACCGTGAATAGCTTTTCGTGGTCGGGACCGACCTCTTCCAGTACGCGATACACCGGCGTGGCGCCATCGGCGCTCTGAGCCAATTCCTGCAAGTGAGACTTCGGGTCCATCCACGAGCCCGACTTGAGAATCTCGTCGAATGTTCCGAGTAAGCTTTCGGTGATGAAACGCTTACAGGCATCGTAGCCTTGGTCGAGATACAACGCCCCTAGCACGGCTTCGTAGGTGTTGGCCAAGATTTGTTCTCGGGCCCGCTCGCTGCCTCGTTTCTCACCACGACTCAGTCGCAGTAGAGGCTCGTATTCGTAGCGGCTGGCCGCGTTGCTGATGCTCTCGGTGCGCACCAGACTACTTCGCCAGCTGGTCAGTGTCCCCTCGGGGTCACTGTAATTGGTGTATAGAAACTCCGTCGTGACAAGCTCGAGCACGGCATCGCCCAAGAACTCCAGGCGTTCGTTGTGCTCACGCACCGTCTTCTTGTGCTCATTGAGGTATGAGCGGTGCGTAAAGGCGGTGATTAATAATTCTATGTTGTTGAACGTTACGCCCAGTTTGTCACGGGCAAAAACGTGGTATGCATTGACATCCATATTCTGTGGTACTAACCGATGGATTGAAGACCGGCGCTCTATGGCGCGCTCTGCATTCAATTGGTTACTAGCATTTCCTAATTACGTTATTTGTAGATATTATACCTTCTACCCCTTGAAATACCTAGAGCAGCTTGCCTTCGCGAATCTTTCGCATGCCGAGCAGGATGAGTTTACCGATATCGTCATAAGCGATTTCGTCGACCGCCTGCTGGGCGGGCATCCACTTAATGTCGGTCAACCATTCCTCAGGTTCCAGCTTGTTAGTGTCGCCCTGGCCCTCAACAAGATAGATGTTCATGGTCATCAGCACCAGCGTGTGCATACGTCGGTAGCGGAAGTTAACCTTGCCGATCCAAAAGAATACCTCCATGTCCTGGAGGCCAGTCTCTTCCCGAATCTCGCGTTCTGCCGTCGCCCCAGGGTCTTCGCCCGGCTCGACGTGGCCTTTCGGGATGGTCCAGCGCCGCTTGGCATCACGAATCAGCAGCACTTCCAGCTTGCCCTCTTTGTTGCGGCGAAAGACGATGCCGCCGGACGTGGTTTCGTGCACGACCTCATCAATGGCCGGCCGACGCTTGTTGCCGACTAACTTCTTGATACCTTGCAATGGTTTCGGTCGTTTCATGAAATAGGCGCTTCCTTGTCCTTAGATTTCGAGGGATTCTTTTTGACTGTCTTCGTGGCAGCCTTTTTGGTGGCTGGTTTTGACTCGGCAGCTTCTTGCTGGCGCAATGCCGTCCCTAACACACCGTTGACGAATTTGCTCGAGTTCTCACTTCCAAATGCCTTGGCCAGCTCGACAGCTTCGTTGATGACCACCTTTGGCGGTACATCTTTGCTGTTCTTGAGCTCATATAGGCCGATACGCAATACTACGCGGTCCATCCGCGCGATTTGGTCAATCGGCCACTCCGGCGCAATTGGTTGGAGCTCGGCGTCCAGTTCGGCCGCCTGTTTCGACACGCCCTGCGATAGGGCGACGATGAATTTTGTATCATCGACCATCGCTGCGTAACGAGCGATGTTGCGCTCCAGCACTTCATCAAGATCAAACGTGACATCATCTGCCGACAGCCGAAAGTCCTGCTCATACAGTGTTTGCAGTGCAATGATACGACCGAGGTGGCGATTTGATGCCATGATTTGTTAAGCCTTCCGTTTATGCTTGCTACGCTTATTATAGCGCAGCTCGGTTGCCTTGTTAGGCAGTTTTGCCGGATTCGCGACGCGTGGTGCGAACCTTGATCGGCGATTTGCTGTTCACTTTTCGAGCCAGTTCAAGTACGAGATGGCTGCGGCGAGTACCGGTCTTGCGCGGGCTGGTTCGTTTCTTTGGCTTACCCATAGAATCAGACCTCCTTCATAGGTTAGTGTATAAACTTCGGTAGATTATACCAGAAAACAGGGCCCTGGCTCAACGTCTTTCGCAAAATATTGACTTTATGAATAGTTTGTGGTATTATATTAGATATGACACGAAGCCACGATATCCATCCTGCTCAGGTCGCCATGGGCCATGCCGAGCCCCCTGACTACGCCGCCTTTCTGGCTGCCGGTTTCACGGAGGAACAGGCTCGCCGCGCCGCCAATAAGGCCGTCCGCCTGGCTCCTGCCAGCGCCGAAGTTGAGCCTGTAAGTAGTGATACTCGCCCAACATTAGAAGACTTTACCCGCAACGAGACAGGACATCTGGAGTTCATTTCGGCCCAGACTGCTAGTCGATTGGCCACTGAAGGCGCCGTAGCCGGCGTGAGTGAAGATCCTGATGGCACTATTCGCCAAGTCCAAGGCCACCTGGTCGACCGAGTAGAGTATGCTCAGGCAGAACAAACCGACCCACTCGATTTTCCCGAATGGGTCAATCAGCGCTAATTAGACGACAAAGCTGATCAGCTTGCCCGGAACATGAATGATCTTTTTGGGGTCGCCGGTCAGGTGAGCCTTGACACGTTCGTCCGATAGTGCGGCCTTCTCGATGGATTCCTTGTCCGCATCATGCGGCACATCGATGGTCGCGCGAAGTTTACCATTCACCTGGACTGCTATCTTTATCGTATCGCTCGTCAGGTATTCTTCGTTCCACTCCGGCCAGGTATCCTTGTGGACAGACAAATGATGGCCAAGCTGGAACCACAATTCTTCGGCAATATACGGCGCGAACGGCGCGATACAGGCCACGATGCTCTCCAGCGCCTGTTGCCAGGCATCGTTTCGCGCGAGTGACTCGGCCTTCAGCTTGTACAAATCGTTCAATGCGCCCATGGCCGCAGCAATCGCCGTATTGTAGCGGTTCTCCTCGATATCAATCGTCATCTTACGGATCATGCCGTGCGTGACGCGCAAAAGTTGTTTTTGCTGGTCGTCGGTTGCCGGCTGTTCGTCCGCAGCCAGATATTCCTGTGTTAGCGTCCAAAGCCGGGACAAGAAGCGGTGCGCTCCAGGCACGCCTTGCGGATCCCAACGGGACCAGACTTCGAGCGGTGCCGAAAACATTAGATACATTCGCAGGGCGTCTGCACCGTAGCCTTGGTTGAT
>CAZTXZ010000082.1:0-4037 GCA_964617895.1 uncultured Candidatus Saccharibacteria bacterium | reverse complement strand
ACCCCAAACAGTAACGCCAACACACCACGAAGCACTAGGCTCCCACTCAAGTTGGCAGCTTCTTGATACATAACCCCTCCTTTTACCTCAACTGTTCCCAAGCTTAAATATCCATCCCACAAATTGACGCGTCTGTAAATATTCTTACAGTCTATCTGGAGTACAGGAGATCTATCGGCATGTCATGAGCGAGACACGACAGTTCCGCCAGCCTCACGGAGCCAGGCCCTCATGTCTGTCTCAACGTGCGTCAGCCTGACGATGAGCTGTGCCTGCGTCGCCGGATCGATTCCCGTAGCAGTGCCGTCGGTCAGCCGGGCTAAGAATATATCGATGAGGGGCAGGTATTTTCGAGTAAGGCGGTGCCGCCGGCCATGATCCGGCACTTCATGCAATCGAAAACCGTTAGAGACAAAGTCGAACAGCTTTATATGCAATACGTCCGGATCCTGAATGGCGCCCTGAACATGCTCGGCATACAGGGCATTCTTGGCCTCTCGCGTCGGTTCGCGGCCTTGCTTTATTAGTTCTGCTTCAAAATCCGGATTCGTCAGCGCCGCGTCCAAGCGTGCCACCTTTGGGCTGAACCGAAACTTGAGATATTCGAGCGCTAATTGCACATCATCTTCGCCAACCAGCCCTGCCTCACGCGCCTTGGCGACCAGCTTGGGCGCGTGGTCCTCGACCGAGTCATGCATCAGCGCCGCTATGACTTTATCGACATCGGGTGTGGCCGAAGTGCGCAACACATTGTGCGCCACCTCGAGCGGATGCTCGACGTACGGCGCACCGTCCGAACGATCATCCTGGTCGATATGCACCTCGCACATCAGCCACAAGGCGTCCTCGACTTGGCGACGCTCTTCTCCCTCGAAAACATCATCCAAGGTCGCCTGGAACTCGGCGACAGCCTCCTGCGTCCTCGGCTGGAGGTTTTGGGCAATTAAGTCATGCTCATTCGGCTCGGCTTCCATGTAAGCGCAATTAAGACAGCCTCAACCCTATACGTCAAGTGTAGGTCGACCTAAAACGTCAGCCACTCTTCGGATGCCAAAGCTCCGCTATTCTTGATTCGGATGCCCGGCTCGTCGGTTACTTGCCCGATGGCCCTGGCCTGCAGGCCATGATTCTCTGCCTCACCCAGTACCTTTTCGGGTTCGGGAGTAGCAATGACCATGCCGGGGCCCATGTGCCATTTGCCGTAGGCCTGCCTATCGGAAAATCCGCGTAATTTCTGGACTTCGAGCATTATTTTGGGCGGATCGATGGGGTTATCAATCACCACGCCCAGGCCGGATGGTTCGAGCATGCGTCCCAGCTTGCTCGGTTGGCCACCGCCAGTTATGTGGGCCACGCCGGTCACCCGTGCCTTCGGCTCGTTATCGATATCATAGCCGCCGGTTAGCTCGGATACGAAGCGCGAATAGATTATCGAGGGCTTTTGAACGAGCTTTCCGAGCGATAGGGCGCCCAGACCCGCGACTACCTCGTCTTGCCATTCGGGGCCATAGTGTTCGAGCATCGCTTTGCGAACATCAGTGATGCCGTTCGAGCGAAAACCATGTTCGGCCAGGCCGACCAAGGTATCGCCGGGTCGCATTTGGTGACCGGTGAGTATGCGGCTCCGGTGAGCGAACCACAGTACCGTCGCCCCCCAGTTGTAATTAAAATCGCCGTAGCCACCGACCCGGTCGCCCAGCTCCGCGACCTCGCCATTCACGACCACGACTTTCGCGGCCTTGGCCGCAGCGACGTAGCCTTCGGCCAATTGTCCGACTGCCGTCCTGGTGTGCTCATCATCGTTCAGGTGGCGAACGTCCAGGATGGAGCCAATGGCGACCGGCTCCGCGCCGCGCACGACTGCGTCATCACAGACCATCGCGAATAAATCATGTGCGACGCCGCGGTGGTTATCCATTCGTTCCGCAACCTCCACTTTGGTGCCCACGCCATCAAAAGCCAGGTTGATATACATATTGCCGAGATCTTTCAGGGCACTGGCCGGAATAGCGCGCAGCCCGGAAAAAGATTCGTGAAACTCCACCAACAAACCCGGCCGGTTTTCGTGAGTAAGTTTCGATGCCTCGTACAGCATCCTTGATACGTCATCGCCCAGCTCGATGTTCACGTCTTGGATTTCTTCTCTATTTGCCATCCACCCATTCTACGTTCGAACCCGCCATATCACCAAGCATAAGTGCCGCAAATGTGACCTGTCGGGGATTTAACTGCCCTCATCGGGGCCGCGGGCTATGGTTAGAGGATGATTGAACTACCATCCAAGGAACTCAACAGCCGGGAGGAGCCCACCTATCCGCGGTTGAATGATGATGCCGAAACCGACGTCGTCATCGTTGGTGGCGGGATTACCGGCCTGACCACGGCTTATCTGCTTAAAAAGTCTGGCCTGAAGGTCATCGTCCTGGAAAAACACAATCTCGTCAGCGGCACGACTGGCGGTACGACCGGCAAGGTCACCTCTCAGCACGGTCTAAAATACGCGGATTTGCAAGCACGCCTGGGCGATGAAACCGCTCGACTGTACGGCCAGGCCAACGAGAGGGCCATCGACAAAATCGAGCAAATCATCAAGGACGAGAAGATATCATGCTATTGGTCGAGGGCTGATAACTACGTCTACACGACCAAGCCGGAGAATATATCTAGCTTCAAAAAAGAGGCCGAGGTCGCTGCCGGCCTCGGCCTGCCGGCCAGTTTCGAGACCAAGCTGGACCTGCCGTTTGCAGTCACCGGTGCGGTCAAATTCGCCAACCAGGCCAAGTTCCAGGCCAAAGATTACGTGGATGGTTTGGCCAAAGCCGTCGATGGTCAAGGCAGCCATGTCTACGAGGACAGTGAGGTCATCGGTTTCGACGACGGCGAACCGGCCTCGGTCCAGACGCGTGAGGCGATCGTCCTCGCCAAGCACGTCGTGGTCGCCACCAAGGTACCGGCCGCTCCGCTCATGGCCCGCCTAAGTTATTGTTTCTATGAATTTCCGACCACGTCGTACATCGTGGCTACCAAAATCAAGACCAGCCTAAAGGGCATGTACATTTCGCCGGACGAAGACCACTACTCCATATTGCCCTTGTCGGGCTATTTGCTAATTGGCGGCGAAAACCATTTGCCCGTCCTACCCAACCATCGGTCTCATTATCAAAAGCTGGCCGATTATGGCGCCAAGCATTTCGGCCTCAAAAAAATCGATGACATGTGGCGAGCACTGGACTATCTGGCTTACGATGGCGTGCCGCTTATCGGCAAAATCTATCCGTGGTCCAAACATATCTACACGGCCACGGCGTTCCAGAAATGGGGGCTGTCCACCAGCATGGTGGCAGCCGAGATATTTCACGACCTGATTCTAGACCAGCCCAACCAATACGCCGACATTTTCAGGACGAATAGGCTACAGACCCTGTCGTCCATCCCCCGCGTGTTTGGCCTATTGAAGTGATTGCCGCAAGTGGTTCCGGGGAGAGGACATCGCGCGCACTTCGTGCACACTCCTCCCTGCGGTACTCGCTAAAAGGATGTCCGGGGGCAGGAATCCGTCGTCGCCTACGGCTCCTTTGGGATAGCCTTGTCTTGTCCTCGGTGCAAGCACCTGCGGGCAAGACTGCGTTATCGAACCAGTGACCTACGCCCGAGCGTTGCTCGGGCTGGTCGCAGGTTCGAGGACTGGCCCAGGGACAAGAAAAAAGGACTACCGGATGGTAATCCTTTTTTCTTGGTTCCGGGGGCAGGACTCGAACCTGCGACCTCGTGGTTATGAGCCACGCGAGCTGCCGCTGCTCCACCCCGGGTTATCGGCTGTATCTTAATAGACACCTTACGGCTGAATGTAAGACTCGGACATGGTACCAATCTGGGGCTATCTTGTCAATCGGCTTACTGACGGTGCAAGAAGAAGTTGACCCACGACTGGAAGTTGCGTTGCCAACCAGGTTGCGCGGTTGCGGCAGTCAGCTGCTTGCTACTATCGGGCATTTCCACGGTATGCGCCAGCGCGACCCCACGCGGCACAATTAGCC
>CAZTXZ010000081.1:0-4088 GCA_964617895.1 uncultured Candidatus Saccharibacteria bacterium | reverse complement strand
CGGCATCCAAGAACAAGGCCGACATCACCCAGGCACCGACCTGGCAAAAGTATGGTACCAACCGTAACCAAGCGCCGCAGTCATACAAATGTGATGACGGCAAGCCCGTGCCGAAGGGGTCATACCTGTGCTATGAAGAAAAGCTGGCCAAGGGTAATGCTGTCGCAAACGCCATCTCAGACGCCGTCAGTAAATTCATCGATGCCATACCTTTTGCTCGTCAGATACTTTTCCCGATCATCAATGGCATCAACGACTTGCTTGGGGCAATCTTTGGGCCGATATTTGACGTCCTCTGCTTTGGGCCTTGCGATACTGCAGTTAACGCGATTAGCGGGAAACTGGCAGAATTCATGCAGTGGATAGTAAACAAGCTGATACCAACCGCTTTCAGTACGGTCATGTCCGGTGCGCGCATCTTCCAGATGATGGCCGGCGGGGCAGACGTGACCTACAACAAGTCTTGCCAGGTGACCCTGGGATGCCGCCGGCTGACACCGGCCGAAGCCCAAAACATACAGACCAAGCAGCAGCTCAGTCTGGAACAGGAATTCAGTGAACGCTCGACCTTTGCCCGCATGTTCAGCACCGATACGCCGTACTCTATGGTCTCACGACTATCGGTGACCTTCCCCAGCAGCGTGTCTATCGGCCTGCGCAACATGGGCGCCATATTGTCCCAACCGTTCGCTCAGATTGGCAACAGTCTAGCCACCATCTTCTCGGGCAACTACGCCTTCGCTGCCCCGGGTGCCGAGGCCGATCCGTTCGGAGTCGACCAATACGGCATACCCGACAAGGAAATCCCATCAGATCCGGAAGCCTACTGGGAGGCTAACTGCGCCGAATATTACGACACGACTACCAAGAAGCTCGATCTGACCCACTGGCTCGAACAAGAAACCATCAATCCCGAGACCGGTGAAGCCGTAAGTAAGACACCGAATATTTGCCTGACTATCGAGAGCGGCGTGCAGGGTGGTGGCACGATGTCGAATAACGAGCTTTCTGACCTAAACTCATCGCTACCCCCAACCGACACCCCCACGACTACGACTACCACCCCTGGGGTGGGTGGCGCCTTGCCGTCCGGTTCAGCTAGGGAACTGGCACAACAGCTGTTGCAATACATCCCCAGCAAGCTCCACTGCGGCGTCTTCCAGCCTCTCAACTGCCCGGATATCCAGAACACGGCCAAGGGTATCAGTATCCGTAACTCGGCCTGCGTCGTCAGCGCCATGGACGCTCGGATTCTCGGCATGCTACTCAAGTTGATGCAGCAAGGCTACAGCATACAGCTCAACGCCCTGTGTACCGATCACCCAAGTCTGCCGGGCACCGACCACCACTACGGCAAAGCGGCCGACATCGGTGCCATCACGGTTCCGGGCGGTTCGTCCGTCAGTATGAGTGGTCCGGCCGACGGTGACTGGACTGGCGCTAGACTCAGCGCCGCCCAAACCTTACTCAAGGACGTCACCTCGTTCATGCCGGTCAGCGCCACCCAGTTCGGCCAGACCAACTGTCACCCCAACTTCTCATTCATGGACGCGTTCTATCAGTTCCCGGACACCTGTCACCACATTCACATAGGTATAAAGGTCAATTCTTGAGGCTATGACAAAACGAATCATGATACTAGTCACAAAACTTGCGCGTGGCCTGCGGCGGGGTTACTCTGGTAGGCATATGCACCTCCGTAATGTCCGGAAAATTTTGCACCAGACAGCGACCATAGTCTCATTCGCGGTCCTCATCACCTTCAGCTCCGGTCTGGGCGCTATGCGCGTCCTGGCCGACACTTGCCCGAAGGGCATGGATAAATTCACTTGCGAGGCCGTTTACGGGCCGTGGGAAAAATATGACCCGTTCGAATCCAATGACGCCTGTGCGTCAGTCGCCGTCGGCTCGCTCACCGGCAAGGACGCCCAAGAACAGGGCTGGAACTACTTCAAGTCCAAAGGTCTCAGCGACATTACTACGGCCGCCATCTGGGGAAACCTGATGCACGAATCTAGCTTTAACCCGCAGATCATGGAGATTGGCGGCACCAGCAAGAATCCTCGGGACGCCGACCCGAAGGGATACGGTATTGCCCAGTGGACGCCGGGTAGCAAGATAATTACCAATGCCGCCACCAACAACATCACCGGCCCGATTTACGAACTTCTGACTCAGCTAAACCTTGTCTGGGCTCAATTGAATGGGGTCGCGCCGACCGGCCGACAAGACGTGTTGTCCGGATTGAAAGAGCAAAAAACCCTGGCCGATGCCGTCAGCTATTTCCAGGTTCGCTTCGAAAGCGGCGCCAACTACGACCCGCGATACAAGCAGGCCCAGTATGCCATGACGACCTATGCCGGCGTGACCGCTGGTGGCGACACCACGACGACGACTTCTAGCTGCGGGAGTGGTGGTGCGACCAACTGCGATACCGCGGTCGGCAATGCCAAGATACTCTGTCAGGCCAAGGTCTACGACCCGATCAGCTACGTCTGGGGAGGGGGACACCAGGGTGCGGCCGATTGGCACGAGAAATGCCCGACTATTGGCCCCAACTGCGGCGCCGACTGCAGTGGCCTGATCAACATCGTCATTTACGATCTGACGGGCAAAGAACTAAATGGGGTGGTCAGCACATTCTATAACGACAAGTCCAACTGGAAGCAAGTACCAGTAACCGAGGCTCAGCCCGGTGACTTGCTCATACCAACGCTCGAACATGTCGAAATCGTCGACCACGTCGTCGGCAGCAGTATCTACAGCTTCGGCGCACACACATCCAAATGGCCACAAACCGAGCAGGTCGGCCTCGGTAAATATCCGTACAAGACGTCCGAGATCTTTGCTATCTTGCGCTGGGTAGGGCAGCCGCTAAACTAATCATGGAAAGGCGATTTTAGGCATATGAATCCACTAAAAAATCGAAAATTCGTCTGGTCCGCCAGTATCTTCGTGGTGGTGTTGATAGCCGCCGCGACCATTCGCTATGTCGCGCTCGGCGGCGTAGCTCCCACTAACTTGCCGCCGGCCGAAGACGCTCTGGCCGGCACGGTCGCCCAAGGCCTGGTATCGAGCCAGGATCCGTCATACGTACCCGTTTACGGTGAAGATTTCCGGCTCAATGACACCACTTATTTCGAGAATAAGACCTGGGTCGTCACCACGATCGTTCCAGTCAAGAGTCAGACCGACCTCAACACCGTGGTGCTCAAGAAGATCAACGGCCAGTACGAAATTGTGCTGGGTCCGGGCACAGTCTTTCCGGTGCTGGCAGCGCGCAGCTTGCCCCTAAGCGTCAGCCGCCACCTGGCAGAAAAGGTGATGTTCCATGGATAATCGTCGCCGTAACACCACCCTCAACCTCGTCATCGTCGCTTTACTACTGGCTACGGCCTGGTTCGTCTATGCGGGCGTGCGCGACGTCCTGGACTCGAAGCGAACCGGCCTGGTGGATATCAGCACCAAGAGCGATACGGCTATCATAACCGTCAGTGGTGCCAAGACCGGTGCGGCCATCGTCGGCACCGGCCCCAGTAAGGTCCGGCTAATCCCGGGCGATTACCTTATTACCGGCACCGACGGCGGCAAGAAAGCCTCGGTAGCCGTCCACGTCGACCTCCAAAAGACCACTCAGGCGGTCGTCGACTTCAACCAACCGTCGGTTGTTCCGATTCCCGATGACGTGAAGTTTTCCGGACTGGACGCCCTTACGGGCAATGGTCTGTCTGTCCAGCAAACCGAGGCGGTGCGCTTGGTGCTGTTTGATTACCGGAAGCACGCCAAAGAGATCACCATCAACACCAGCACCATCACCGTTCCCCCACGCAACCCCGATGTCGACACCGGCTTCAGGCTCAATTTCGTCACCCTGTTCGACAAGACCGCCAAGTTCGTCACGGTGGAATACGACGTCGGTCCAAAGGCTACCGTTACGGTCGCCGACAGCGCCAATGCCAAGCCGGACCTCAAAGAATCAATGGACATCACCAACCTGGTGCCCACCGATTTCGTCGTCAAAGAACCCAAGTAGACCTAGGCTAACGGGATGACCGTACAGGCTTCGCTGAAGCTCTGCAGGGCGATGT
>CAZTXZ010000080.1:0-4101 GCA_964617895.1 uncultured Candidatus Saccharibacteria bacterium | reverse complement strand
TTACCCATGACACCTCCTGCTACTAGCTTGTTACGGGGCGATCCAAACTTCAACTCCAGTCTAGCATAGACGGGGTGGCTTACCGGCTAGTTGGCTTAAGCGACGGTACCGGTCCTGACGTCACCGGCGCGCTGATAATTAGCAAAGATCACGCCGTTTGGCGATATCTCGCTGGCGGTCAACGTAAAAGCTGCCGCTACAGTACCCTCGGCAAATAGTTTTTGCCCCTGACCTAGTGTCAGCGGATAGGTCACCAGCCTTAGCTCGTCGACCAAATCGTTCTTGAGCAGCAACTGGATTAGCTTGCCACTACCCCACACATGGAGGTCGGCACCATCTGAATCCTTGAGCTTCTGGATATCTTCCAGGCCTTTTAGGAATGTCGTGTTTTGCCAGTCCGATTTATCTACGGTTTTGCTCACGACATATTTCATGCCGTCATTTATGCCCGGCCAGACATCAGCGTGCTGAGGCCAATAGCTAGCAAAGATATCAAACGTTTTCCTACCCAGTAGATACTCGGCCGGTTCCATATTCTTCGCAAAGAAATCATTGTTGTTGGCTTCCACGTATGGAGCCGTCCAGCCGCCATACTCAAAACCGTTAGATGTGTCTTCTTCTGGTCCGCCCGGTGCTTGCATCACCCCGTCCAGCGATATCATGGTTATGACGATAATTTTTCTCATTCGCCCATTGTAGCAAAAGCGGCTGGCGGCTGATGTGAAATATTTGGCGACAACCTTAGGATTACAGGTCGAAAGGGCCGCGGGTGTCATTGCCGCGCAGGAGCAACTCTTCGTGCGCGCTTAGTTCCAGGTTGGCCGGTTTGCCCCCGTTCATATCCTCGCCCAGCACGTCTCGCACCAACCCAAGGTGGTGATGGTTATCCTTCTGTTCAATCTCGACGGCGCGGGCAAGCCCGCGCGAAACCACCCGCAGCACATGTTGCGACGCCAGACGCATTGCCTCTTCGTCACCGCTTTCGCGCGCATGCTCCAGGTCTTCCATAACGAATTTCAGGTCGATTTCCCGCTGCTCGGCACTCAATCGCCTCACCAAGCGATCGCTGTCCACTAGCTCCAGCGCTGTCGTGCCAATGCGACGCACTCCGCTAGCGCCCCACATCAGCGGCCGTCTCAATATATCCCTAGTTCCGGGTCTCTCGTTTATGCTCATAGGGCACGAGTATGCCCTAATACACGGTGCGTGTAAGTATCTTTCTTTACTGACAGCATAAAAGCCTCACATGAAGTTCGCCCCGTCATTCAAGTCATACTAGCCAACGGTATGTCAGAAGATGCTACCGCAGCAGAGGCCGCCAGGACTTCATCCTGGGCATACATCAACCTCTGACGCTGCATCAACAAGATTCCCACCATGATTCCGCTAAATACCACCGAATACATCGGATAAACCAGACCCTGTGGCCGGGCATGATCCATTACCGCGGCAAGCAAGACCAGACCCGACCCGAATGACGATATAGCGAACATGCTCATTGATTCGTGATGCGGGTTATGCCAGCCGTTCGCAAAAGTCGGCAGATAGGCAATGGCATCTACTGCTACAGCGACGACGAGTACCAACATGGGGTTATCGAGCAACAACCACAGCGCGATGCCCAGCCCTGCCCCAGCCAGCGAAAAGCGTTCGAGACGGGTAAGCTCTAGACGGGTATAGCGAATGGCCAGGAGCGATACAGTAAAGCATCCGAGCGTCGAGGCCGCAGATAGCACCGCACTGGACAATTGATGTTCCTGCCACGAAACCACTGCCGTCAGCCCCAACAGCAATGTCCAGATTGACCAAGATATAGCCCGCGGCTTCGCCTTGCCCTGCAAAATGTCTTTTATATATGGCACGATGCTAATCGTTGCAAGTAATGTTCCCGTCATTAATAGAACGGCTGATACCATAAGGTGCTCCTTTGTCGACGACATCAAAAATTCAGGCAAAGAGGCCTCAGATGTCGTTATGGTTAATATTTTTGTTTGTCGACGCAAAAAAAGATCGACATGTGTCGGTCTGTTAGTGCTGAACTGACCAAGGTAAGCCGTCGTTCTGGGAGCATACCCCAACCGAATTCGGGACGACTTTATTACTTATCACTATACCATATGGTTGAATATTTGTTGTCGCTGCTGGGGTGTGGCTAGGTGCGCGGACATGGAAAAGCCGGTCAGAAAGACCGACTGCTTGCATAGTGTGAGCCCTGGGACTACCCACGAAGCACGGTTATGCTTAAGGGCTAGGGGCCAAATCTACTTCGACGAATTCAGCATTTCCCATATGGTTTACTGGATCGAATTCACTAAATGATTCCTTGCCCTTGGCAACCTGCAAGAAGTAAAAACCCGAGGTAGCATGCCCGACGGCTACGGTCGTACCCTCGGTATTCTTGGCAATCTCTATAGTCTCATCCAGGGCCCGCTTGACCCGGCCAATCAGCTCCGTCTGGGTTTCGAACCCATTATCGCTGTCGTTCTCATAATAGTAGGCCGATTCATATTGTTTAGGCTTGCCCTCAAGGGTCCCCAGCCGTCGTTCGTACAGGTCGGGGATGATGGTTATCTGATCCAGGGCTATCCCCAACTCACCGGCAATGATTTCTGCCGTTTGTTGGGCGCGGATAAACGGCGAGCACACAATACGAGTCACGTTCTGGCCCCTCAGATCCTGGCCAGTAATGCGGGCCTGTTCCAGCCCCTCTTCTGCCAAAGGAGTCTCGGGAGTGCCAACCATGCCGGTCGCGTTGGCCATGCTTTTGCCATGACGCACAAATAAGATTCGCATAGCCCTATCATAACAAATATAACTTCCCGGAGAGTCATATGATGACGGTTTGGTTTGGACACGACGACAGACGTTCGCTAGCTAACAAGTGCCTCGCAGGGTATCAGGCGCTAACTTTCTTAGCGCGGCGGTAAGCGCGTATGCCAATCAACCCAATAATCACAATTCCGACAATTATGATGGCCCACCAACTACTACTCGACTTAGCGGCTGCCACATTTAGGTTCTTGTCTTGGTTAGCTCGCTGGGCTTGTTCTCCTGTGTCGCTCCCCGAGTCCGAAGGAGTGGTATTGTCCTGAATGGCAGTATAAAAATTAGTGGCTAGTTGGTAGTCGTTGGTAATGGCAGGATAAGACAGCGCCGTTTTGTTGCGTGGTTTTGTGGGCGACGGCCCACCCCCACCGCTAGAGGGACTCGAAGTCCCTGCACCCAATACCGCATAGGTCGACATTAGGGGATGGCTATTGTTATCTATATCCTGGTAAACGCCGGTTGCTTGGCAAGCTACATCCGAGGCGCAATCTACACTGGAAAGATAATTAAAATCAGAGCCGGTGGGGTCCAGGCCACTCACAACGCTCCACACGGTGCCATCATAACTTAGGGCCAAGACATGATACACACTTCCGCTGTCCTGGTAGATTCCCACAGCCTGGCAGGAGCTAGATGAGGCGCACGAAACATCGCTTAAACTACTCGCACCATCGAAATCGGACGGCTCGGGTATAGCGTCGACACTCCAATCGCTGCCATTGTAGGCATATGCAAGCGGATGCTGCACATCGTTGACGTCGTCGTACGATCCAACAGCTCGACAGAATGTACTAGAGCTGCAATCAAGCTCGTTAATAATTCCACTGTCGGTGGCGCCTGGTCCCGTAAGGGTCAATGTGCTCCAGCTGGTACCGTCATAGGCTCGGAGGACGGTGTGCCAACTAGCATCAGGGCTGCGGTAAAAGCCAGCGGCCTGACAAAAGGCAGTCGACAGGCAAACTATGTCTGTCGAACCGGCATTCATGGCGGTAGTCGTGGGGTCCGTACTAGCAACAACCGTCCAGCTGGTACCGTCGTAAGACTGAATCTGTGTATATACAGTATTGTCCGTGGCCTGATAAAAGCCAGCGGCCTGACAAAAGGCAGATGAAACACAATCGACGGCATTCAGGCCGCTCGCCTTCGAGCCTATCGGGTTAGGCGATGTCACCACGCTCCAGCTAGTACCGTCGTACTTCTCAATAAGCGTCTGACCGGTGCTGCCATCGTAATACGATCCAACAGCTATGCAGAACGTGGCAGAAGCGCAATCAA
>CAZTXZ010000079.1:0-4132 GCA_964617895.1 uncultured Candidatus Saccharibacteria bacterium | reverse complement strand
TGATGTCCGGGCTGGTCAGCAGATTGCCCGACTTCTTGTCGATGGTCAGTACGACCGCGATCAGACCTTCCTCGGACAACAGCGCGCGGTCTTTGACCACGACGCTGCTGACGATGGCGCCGGTCTGGTCGACTAGGATCGTACCGTGCGGCACTTCGCCGATGACTTCCATTTTATCTGGCGTCAGGGCAATGACTTCGCCGTTCAGGGCGTTGACTGTGTTGGCGCGCGGCACGCCCTGCTCGACGGCCAGGTCGATGTGGCGCTGTTTGACGCGGAAGGCACCGTAAATCGGGATGAAGAACTTCGGCTTGGTCATATTGATCATGTCGGCGTATTCGTCGCGTGAGGCGTGACCGGAGACGTGTAACGGCCCGACACCGTCCAGTTCATGATTACGGTGCTCGAAGACATGCACACCGCGCTTGACGAGGTCGTCGACCATCTGGCCGATCAGGGCGTCGTTGCCACTTTCCGGAATCGGCGTACTCGAGAGGATGACTGTGTCCTGCTCTTTCATCTTGACGTGACGGTGCTCGCCGTTAGCCATGCGCTGCAAGGCACTGCTAGGCTCGCCTTGCGAACCGGTACAGACTACGACGACTTGATCCTCTGGCATACTAGCCACCGAGGCGATAGGCACGAATGTCCCTTTTGGAATCCGGACGAAGCCGTGGCGCACGGCCATTTCGAGCGTGCTAACCATGCTGCGGCCGTCCATGGCCACCTTGCGGCCGTGGTGGACGGCGGCGTTGATGATCATCTGGACACGGTTCATGTTGGTGCTGAACAAACCGACAAAGATACGGCCGGGTGCTTGATCGATGATATCGATGAAGCTCTGTTCGATGCCACTTTCGCTGGGCGTGCGGCCCATACGTTCGACGGTCGTACTCTCGCTGAGTAGTGCCAGTACGCCCTCGTTGCCAAGTTCGGTCAGGCGTTCGACATCACTGCGCTCGTGGTCGAGCGGGTTCGGGTCAAGCCGGAAATCGCCGGTGTTGATGATGCGCCCTACCGGTGTATCGAGCACCACGCAGGTGCTGCCGGGAATCGAGTGCGTGATACGCACCAACTCCACGAAAAATTCGCCGACTTTGAGCCGCTCGTGGGTGTTTTCGTTCATGGTGATGGTCCTAAGCTCGAAGCCATCGGGCATCGGCAGACCGAAGTTCTCGAATATTTCTTCGACGCGACCGATGGTAAACTTGCTGCCGTAGATCGGTGCCGGGAACTTGGGCACGACGTGCGGCAAACCACCGATGTGATCGAGGTGTCCGTGAGTGATGAGATAACCGCGCAATTTGTGGCGGATACTCTCGATGTAGGCGGTATCGGCGATACCATAATTGATACCGGGCAAATCGACACCAAGGTCGTTACCGCAGTCCATGATGACGGCGTCGTTCATGTACTCGACGAGCATCATGTTCTTGGAGCCACCGCCGTCCATGCCGCCGAGACCGATGATCTTCAGCCGCGGTGAGTCATCGATGACATTGGCGCGCTGCTTCTTGATCGGTTGGGCAGCCGTGTACTGGTTGGCGATACGCTGGGCGTCCATTTGCAGACGTTTCTGGGCGCGCACGGCTGCGCCGCGGCTGACGCCGGAGCGCTGGCCGCCATTGCCATTGCCACCCGCTGGTTGATTCGGCTGGTTCTGGGGTTTGTTACCGCCCCGTTGACCACCGCCGCCCTGGGGTCGGCGATTACGCCTGGGTGGTTTATTCTGGTTCTGGCTCTGGTTTTGATTATTTGGATCCATATTATTTCTCCTGTTCGTATATGGTTAGTTGTTTGTAAGTTTCTTAATGATTGCGGGGATGTTACTGAAGTCGTCTAGCAGTGTCTGGCGCATACCGCCGTTATATAGTGCCGCCGCCGGGTGAAACAGCGGCAGGATGACTACTTCGAACGCCTCGTCCGCGGGCTGCTTCATGCGAAGCTTCAGGCGTTTGGGTTGGCCGTGAATCTGGCTGATTTGCAGATCCGGCAAGAAGCAATTGGTGCTGTGACGACCAAGCGTCACGACTACTTTCGGTTGAATTACTTCTAGCTGGGCCTGTAAAAATGGCAAGAATTCTTTCTTTTCTTCGGGCAGTGGATCGCGGTTGTTCGGCGGCCGGTATTTGACGATGTTGGTGATGTAGACGTCCTGGCGATTTAGACCGATGCTGGCCAGCATCTCGTCCAGGAATTTTCCGGCGGCACCGACGAACGGCTTGCCCTGGATGTCCTCGTTCTTGCCTGGCGCTTCGCCAATGAACACGATTTCGGCGTCGGGGTTGCCATCGCCGAACACCAGTTGCGTGGCCTGGGTGGCCAATCCCGGGCAGACTTTGCCGTCAATTACCTGCTGTTTGATGGCATCGAGGCTTGCTTGTTTATCGGCCACGGCGGACGCTCCTCCAGATGAGCAACACGAAGTTTTGGATGGTGCCTAGCAGCAATACGATGACCAGCACCCACGCCACCAGGCTGCCGCTGTCGGTCGCCCACAAGACCGCCAAGTAGCCCAAGCCGAGCTCGAGCATACCAAAGACCAGGTAACCTAACCCCGTCTTGTGGAATGCATCGAGCCGCTTGAGTGTGTCCATGCTAGTCCTTGTTTAGTTCGCGTTCGGCAGCTTTCATGCTCAGCTGCAAACGACCGCGGTCGTCGATGGCTACGAGCTTGACGTTAACTTTGTCGCCTTCTTTGACGACATCGCTTGGCTTTTCGACGCGTTCTTCTTTCATTTCACTGACGTGCACCAGGCCATCCTTGCCCGGCATGATTTGTACGAAAGCACCGAAGTCGAGCACGCTGACCACTGGCGCGTCCTTGTAAATCTTGCCGATTTCGGGCTCGGCGGTGATGCTCTGGATCCATTGGATAGCCGCATCGATTTTCGCCTTGTCCGGGCTGGCGATCATGATGGTGCCGTCGTCCTTGATGTCGATTTCGGTACCGGTCTCGCCGGTTATCTTCTGGATGGTTTCGCCACCCTTACCGATGACTTCGCGAATCTTGTCGGGGTTGATTTGGATTGCCTCGACGCGCGGTGCGTACGGGCTCATCTCGGCGCGAGGCTCGGCCAGGGTCCCCAGCATGTGCTGTAGAATCTCGGCGCGGCCGTCCTTGGCCTGTACCAGTGCCTGGCGCAAGACGCTGACCGGCAGACCGTGGACTTTCATGTCCATCTGGAGCGCGGTGATGCCTTCGGTGGTACCGGTGACTTTGAAGTCCATGTCGCCGGCAAAGTCCTCGGCATCGGCGATATCACTGAGCACGTAGTGCTTGTCACCATCCACCATCAGACCCATCGCGATACCGCTGACTGGTCGCTTGAGCGGCACGCCGGCGTCCATCAGCGCCAAACAGCTGCTGCAGGTCGCAGCCATGCTGGTCGAGCCATTCTGACTCATTATTTCGGTGACCGAACGGATGGTATACGGGAACTCGGCCTCATCGGGCAATACTGGCATCAGCGCGCGCTCGGCCAGGTAGCCGTGACCGATTTCGCGGCGACCCGGTGAACCGAGACGGCGAACTTCACCGACGGTGTAACCAGGGGCGTTGTAGTGGTGCATGTAGCGGCGCACGCCGTCGTTTTGCTCCATCGTATCGACGAGCTGGGAATAGCTGAGCGGCGCCAGGGTGACGATGTTCATGCCCTGGGTCACACCCCTGGTAAACAGGCTGGAGCCATGGGCCCGCGGCAGGAAGCCGACTTCCGAGCTGAGCGGCCGGATTTCGGTCAGTTGGCGGCCGTCGGGACGGGTATTGTCCTCGACGATACCCTTTCGGACATCCTTGTGCAGGGCCATCTGGAAGGCTTCGTCATATTCATTTCTTAGGGCGTCATATTCATTCTCGCCGATCTTCTCGACGAATTCGTCGTGCATCGCCCGACGCAAGTTAGCGATCAGGTCGTTACGCTCCGGGTAAGCGGTGCGCAAATTGGCGCCCAGCTTGTTCTCCAGCCAAGTGTCGACCGCTTTTTGGATCTCGTCATCAGGTTTGACAAGTTCGTACTCTTGCTTGACGACGCCGACTTTCTCGACGAGCTGCTGCTGAAGAGCAACTGCTGGCTGGATGGCCGCCTGGGCAAATTCGAGTGCTCCGGCGCTTTCGTCTTCGCTGGCTTCA
>CAZTXZ010000078.1:0-4175 GCA_964617895.1 uncultured Candidatus Saccharibacteria bacterium | reverse complement strand
ATGGGCACTATCGTGGGTCTGACCAGCGTGTTTGAGGGCCTGGCAAGCATGCGCATCGCCCAGACCAAAACCCAGGTACTGGAGTCCCAGAAATTCTTCGATGAACTCTGGCAAATCTACACCCAGCTTCGGGTCGACAGTCTGTTCCGCTTTGGGCGCGATGAAGAGGACAAGGCCATCGAGAAGGAACTGTTCATAGTCATCACCGCCGAGGGCGGCTTTAGTGGCGACATCGATCAGCGCTTGATTCGTGAAATGCTCAAGGAGTACAGCGCCGATAAGCAGGACATCGTCGTCATCGGTCACCACGGCGCCGTCCAGCTGAGCCAGCAAAACATTCAGTACAAGAAATACTACAAACTACCGAGTAAGGATCAGAACATCAACGTCACGCCACTGATCAACCAGATCAGTCAGTATAAAAACGCCAGCGTATTTTATCAGTCTTACGAGTCCCTGATGAGCCAGGTGGTCAAGAAAATCGAGCTGCAGAAAGCCGTCCAGGACGCCGGAAGCCAGGCTGGAACCGATAGCGACGAAATAATCAGTGATGCGAACTACATCTTCGAGCCCAGCACCTACGAAGTGGTCGCCCACCTGGAGCGCTCGATGCTCCAGATCTCACTTAGCCAGCTTATCCTTGATTCCAAGCTGGCGCAGTATGCCAGCCGTTTTCGCTCGATGAGCGCCGCCAACCAGCGGGCCGTGGAAACGCACCACGACCTGGCGCTGCAGTACAACCGGACCAAGCGCGCCGTCAGCGACGAACGTCTGAAGGAAATCATCAATGGGCTAAGGGGGAGGCGAACGGCATGAGCAGTACCGCCAAAGGTGTCGTCAGGGCCATCAAGGATTTGATCGTTCGCGTCGAATTTGACGAAGAGGTGCCGGCAACCCAGGAAATCCTGATTGTCGATAACGCCACGCAGTCGCAGCTCTTGGTCGACAGCCTGGAGGAAGGCAATATCGCCGTCTGTCTGAACCTGTACGCCGACCGAACCATCCAAAAAGGCATGCTCGTCACGGCCACCGGTCATACGCTGGAAATTCCGGTAGGCGACGAACTGATCGGACGAGTGGTCGATGCCACGGCTAGGCCAATCGACGGTGGCGAACCCATCAGTGACGCTCTGCCCAGACGCAGCATCTTCAAGCCGGCCGAGAGCCGGTCTAACTTCTCTGGCAGCAAGCCGGAAATCCTCGAAACCGGTATCAAGGTTATCGATTTCTTCACGCCGTTCGTCAAGGGCCGCAAGATCGGCATTATCGGCGGTGCCGGTGTGGGCAAGACGGTGCTGACGATGGAGCTTATCAACAACATCGCCCAGGGCAGCGGCGGTCTGTCGTTCTTCGCCGGTATCGGTGAGCGTATCCGTGAAGGTCACGAGCTATACGAGACCCTAAAAGGACGTGATTTGCTCAAGAACACCTGCATGTTCTTCGGCCAGATGGACCAGAACCCAATCCAGCGTGCGTTGATAGCCCAGAGCGCAGTGACGCTGGGCGAATATTTCCGGGACGAGCAGGGCAAGGACATTCTGTTCTTCGCCGACAACATGTACCGTTACATTCAGGCCAAGAACGAGGTATCGACCATTTTGGGCCAGGTTCCGAGTGAGGGTGGTTACGAGCCGACGATCTTCTCTGACGTCAAGATGCTGCAGGACCGCCTGGCCAGTAACGAAAAGGGTTCCATCACCGCCGTCCAGACCATTTACGTCCCGGCCGACGACCTTAGTGACCCGGCCGTGCAGATGATCCAGCACGAGCTAGACAGCATTATCGTGCTATCGCGTGCCATCGCCGAACAAGGTATTCGCCCGGCCGTTGACCTCAGCCGCACCACCTCTAGCCTGCTAAGTCCCGACATCGTCGGTGACCGCCACTATTTGCTCAGCGTACAGGTACAAAGTTTGTTGCAGAAGTACGAGAGCCTCAAGGGCATCATCGCCATTATTGGTGAGAACGAACTTAGCGCCAGTGACCGAGCCGATTTCGCCAAGGCCAAAAAGCTTATCAAGTTCTTCTCGCAAAACATGCATGTCATGGAAAACCAATCGGCCAACAAGGGTGAAGATTCGACGCGTGAACAAACCCTGGACGGTATCGAAGAAATAATCGTGTAGGGCGAGCATGGTAAAGCGAACCGACGCCAGCACCGGCAAAATAATCGATGACGGCAAGACCGACGAGAATCCTGGTGTCGATGAAAACGGCCGCAAGCTCCTCAAGGTAAAGGTCTATTCGCCGTTCCACCTGTACTTCGACGGACCGGCCTACAGCATCACCGGCGTCAACCGGACGGGCGAGTTCGACGTCTTGCCGCAACACCACAACTTCATAAGTTTGCTGGAACCGTGCGAACTGCGCATCGAAACCCAGCGCGAAGCCGAACCGATCAAGATTTCTGGCGGCATCATGCACGTACGTGGTGATAGCGTGGTCGTCTTCCTGGACGTCTAGCCGGGCTTATCCCAGGACGATGTAATCAAAACCGAATGAACTGCTGGATGGTGCCGCTGTGGTCGTGCAAACGCTAAAGCTGCTGCTGGTTCGGTTGACGTAGTAGCCCAGGGACCCTGCTGCCGAGCCGATAGGCGTGACCACGACATGTGGAGTGCTGCTGTAGGAGTTTGCGAAGTTCACGGTGATGAAACAGCCAGCACCAGGGCTACTGCCGGTATTGATCTTGATGGAGCCGGACGTGTCGGATCCGCTGACAGATGTAGTGCCGCCGCCGCCCAGCGCCGAACCGCTACTGCGTGACGGCGTAGCGCCGCCAGCTACGATGTGATGTGTAAGGGTCAGGTTGCTGCTGAGCTGCAGCGATCCGGTGGTAATCCGGCTGACCGACAGCCCGCCGTTGAAGGTGGTGCTGCCATTGACGCTCAGCGAACCCTGTAGGGTCGTTTGGCCCTGGACAGCCAGGTTATGGGCGACCGACAGGTCATTCGAGATACTGACATCCTGGAGAACACTCTGTCCGCCGACGTTTATGCCTGTCAGCGACAATTGGTCGCCAACGACCAACTTGCCAGCTACTTCCACGTCACCGCGGAGTAAGACAGAGCCGTCAAAAATGGCGTTGCTCTGCACGGTCAAGACCTGCTTGCTATCGCCGACCGAGACGTCGCTGTTGGCCAGCTGCTTGAGGCTCTCAGTGGATAGGCCTTGGGTCTTGATATCGCCACTTCTGACAGTCTCTTTCTTGGTATTTAAGTAATAGATACCGCCACCACTACCCGCTAGCACCAGCAAGAAGATGAATGACAATAAGTATATATTGACGTGAGATAACAGCGCGCCGAACCCACCGCGCTTGAACCGTGACACCGGGCGCTCATTCTGCGCCGCAGGCTGTCCGTCGGCTGAAGATGCAGAGGCTTGCTGCGCGACGTCACTGGCTGGCGCTTCGAGCGACTCTTCCTCGTCCGGATTGTTGGGGGTGGGTTTTTGATCCATGATTGACTAATTACTCTTGTGCTTACTGTACATGATACAGCACCCGGGTGTAAGCGTAAACGGATTGCCATCATCTGCTGTACAGGCTACAATGGCACTACAATGTTTCGAACAAAAACGCGAATCAAGAGATGGTTGAGCTTGGCGGCGCTAGCCTGCCTGGTCGCATTGGCACCGGTCATGAACGTGAGGGCAGTCTGCGACCCCGATGCACAGACTTGCTCGAACAATTATCAAGTGACCGAATCGTTCTTTGGGGCGGGCGGCAGCCAAAATGACACTTGTTCCACGAACTATTGCGCCAAACAATCCGTCGGTGAGCTCGGTGTCGGACACACCGGCAGTTTCAATAGCTACCAGGGGGGTGTACTCGGTGATACGGCACCAGCGGCCTATTGGCGCATGGGTGAGCTAACCGGTACGAACATGTTTGATATGACCGGCAACGGCCACAGCGGAACCTACTCGGGCGGATTCACGCTAGGTGCCACCGGCATTCCCGCCATATCGGACGACTCAGCGGTTACCTTCAACGGTACTAGCGGCCTGAGCACGGTAGCCTACAACTCTGCCCTCGATTACAACTCCAGTGCCACGCAGACGATAGAGCTGTGGTACAAGGGTACTCAAACTAGTTCGACCAATACCAAATCGGCCGTCCCGGGCTTGATTACCGCGAATACAGATGGCAGCAACCAAAAATTCGTGGTCGG
>CAZTXZ010000077.1:0-4180 GCA_964617895.1 uncultured Candidatus Saccharibacteria bacterium | reverse complement strand
ACTATGGTAAAGATAAGATGAGAACCGTAATAGTGAGCGAAGCGAACGGAAGGTTCGGTGGAGCGAGAACGCGCACAGAAGCTTGCTCCGAGCACGTCGCAGCGGAAGAGCGATTAAGCGACCCTATATTGCCCACCATAAAACCATGAATCAAAATCAGTGCCCATTTTGCGAACCGGCCGAGCGGATCATTAAGGATAATGAGCTTGCTTACGTGGTGCTTAGCAACCCCCGCAAGATGAAGGGGCATGTGCTGGTGAATCCAAAACGACATGTTGAGCATGTGGGTGGGCTGAGGAAAGATGAGATCCTGGCAATTTTTGAGCTCATCGACTACGTGCAACAAAAACTTATCGGAGTCTTGGGCGACGGTTGTGACGTTCGTCAGCACTTCATGCCATATCTAAAGCAAAGCAAGCTGAAGGTCGATCATGTTCATTTTCATGTCATGCCCAGGTCTTTCGACGATTCCTTTTACCGGGTAGCTGGCCGTTACGAAGATGAACTATTTGAAGATCTCAATCCCGCTGAGGCCGAAGCGGTCGCAAAATTGCTTCGATAGCGGTATAATTTGGCGATGATAGTTACCATGCAATCCGCCCTTTGCATGATGCCCCCGCGGGCATGACTTCTCTTTGACTAACTTCTTTATTACGCATTAACCAGGTAGACTAAACACTATGAGCAATTTTTATGTAACGACTTCTATTCCCTATGTTAACGGCGAGCCGCACGTCGGTCATGCGCTTGAATTCTTGCAGGCCGATGTCCTGGCCCGTTACGCCCGGCAGCGCGGAGCGCCGACTATTTTTTGCACCGGCAGCGATGAGCACGGCACCAAGGTCGCCCAGACCGCCGAAAAGCTCGGCAAGACACCCCAGGAATTTGTCGACGAGGTGAGCACCAAATTCAAGGAACTATTGACCGACCTCAATATCAGTAACGACCGGTTTATCCGCACCACCGACAAGGGTCACGAACAGCGTTCGCAACTCATCTGGAAGGCCCTCAAGGGCGACATCTACAAGGCCAAATACACCGGTTGGTACGACGTCAAGCAAGAAGAGTTCGTCTCCGAAAGCCAGGCCGATCCGGAGCGCAAAAAACCCGATCACCCACAGGCTTACCAAAAGATCGAAGAGGAAAATTACTTCTTCAAGTTGAGCAAATACACCGACCGGATCCGTGACGCGATCGAGAAGGGCGAGCTGAACATCTTGCCCGTGACTCGCCGTAACGAAACGCTGGCTTTGCTACGGGAAGGTCTGGAGGACATCAGCGTCTCGCGTCCGAAAGATAAGCTGTCTTGGGGCGTTCCGGTACCCGGGGACAAGACACAGGTCATGTATGTCTGGTTCGAAGCGTTGATGAACTACATCACCGTCCTGGGCTACCCAGAGCACGATGATTTTAAGGACTATTGGCCGGCCGACGTTCAGGTAATCGGTAAGGACATCTCGCGCTTTCACACGGCCATCTGGCCGGCTATGCTGATGGGGCTCGGTCAACCATTGCCCAAGACCGTTTATGTCCACGGTTTCATCACGCTGAATGGCGAAAAGATGAGCAAAAGCATCGGTAATGTGGTGGCTCCTGCCGAAATCCTGGCTAAACACGGTGTCGACGCTTTCCGTTACTACTTCTTGCGCCACATCCCATCCTACGAAGACGGTGACTTTAGCTGGGAGCTGTTCGAGAACGCCTACAACAACGAGCTAGCCAACGAACTAGGCAACGCCGTCCAGCGAACGGTCGTCATGATCCAGAAGTACCAAGGAGGCCTGATTGGTGATATTCCGCCCTCCGAACACGACATCGCCGGCTACAGTGCCGCGCTCGAAGCCTGCCAGTTCGATCGGGCTCTTGATGAAGTTTGGGAAAAGGTCCGCGGCCTTAACCAATATATCGACGAGGCAAAGCCCTGGCAGATTGCCAAAGATGGCGATGACGAGCACCTGCGTGAGGTGCTGGCCCAGCAGTCGAGCGATTTACTGCAGATAGCCGAGCTGCTCGAGCCATTCCTGCCCGACACGGCCAGCAAGATCAAGGGGATTTTCAATGAGGGCATCGTCCGACCGACCGAGACTACGTTGTTTCCAAAGGCGGAGAAGTAACAGGGGCACCGTGGAGCTCTTTGACACGCATTGCCATATCCAATCGGCCGGTCTAGCAGGGGGCGAGCGGACCACTCGTGAGCTGTGGGCCAAGGACGATAATATAACAATCAACGATTTGGTTGAACGTGCGCGTGAGGCAGGGGTGACGCGCATGATGTGCGTCGGCTGCGATATCGCTGACAGCGAGCTGGCGATTGCCTGCGCCGGCGATCGTGAGGGCCTGTTTGCTTCCATCGGCATTCATCCGCACGAGGCGCAGCATGTTGCCGGCAAGCCCGAGCAAAAGCAGGCATTCGCGGCTCTGGCCACCTCGCCGAAAGTGGCAGCGGTCGGTGAATGTGGGCTCGACTATTTCTACACCCATTCCCCGCGCGATACGCAACTGGAGATCCTGAAATTCCAGCTGGACCTGGCAGTAGAACACGATTTGCCGCTCATCTTCCATGTCCGCGAAGCGTTCGATGATTTCTGGCCACTGCTCGAAAGCTATACGTCGGGGTCTATCCGGGGAGTACTCCATAGTTTCACCGATTCGCTTGAAAACATGCAGCGGGCAGTAGCGAGCGGTCTGTACATAGGCGTCAACGGTATCGCGACCTTTGTTAAGGAAGAGGAAAAACGTGTGATGTATCGCACAATTCCGCTCGATTCACTACTGTTAGAGACAGATGCCCCCTTCTTGACACCAACACCGTACCGTGGTACTATCAACGAACCAAAACACATACGCACTATTGCGGAATTTCTCGAATCGATTCGCAGCGAAAGCCAAAACGATATAGCCGAGGCAACCACCAGGAATGCCAGAGCACTATTTAGTGTCTAAACAGGTGAATATTAGGAAACATGAGTAAGTTAGCAGAATTTGCAGTAAACATGGGGCTGATCAAGCCGGAATTCATTACGACGCAACCGTTGAAGGAGCAGTCTAACGATATCAAGACGCTGGCGCGTATGCCAGAGATGGCTCCTGTGGTCCAGGAAATGGCTCATCTGATCGTCCAAGCCGAGGCCAACGTCGATGCTACCTGGACGCTGTACAACCGTGAAAATCATGAGTTGAACACCTATTTCCCCGATCCTCAACCTGAACAAGCTACTTCTCAGCAGCAACCTGTCGGCGAAGTGAGAACTGATTACGATTTGGCGGCTTAGACCATGAAAATTGCACGAGCCGTCTCCAAACGATCGGGCGAGCAGAAGCGAATCAATGCTCACCGGGCACTCCTGCGCCACCTGGCGAAGCTTGGCGGCGGTGTGTTCGGGCCGATTCCTGATGGTGTGCGCCGCGAATTCTTTTGCCTGGATGAGTTTACTTGGGTCTGGCACGAAGAGTGGACTGACCAAAACGGTGAGCGCCAAGCGCTGACGACCCGCTACGATGTACGCCCCACCGGCGTGTTGAAATCACAAGGCACTAACTCCTACCAGCACCTGAGCGCCGAAGAAGAGCGTAACTTCCGTGCGGCCGTCAAGCTATACAGCGAGGGCGCCCGCGCCGAACTCGACCGACTAATGCAAGCCACCGCTTAATCCCTAAGCCGGCCTTAGTTGCTAAACTAGAATCATGTCTATGCACCAGGTGTATTTGGATCATGCGGCGGCGACACCTATTTCGCCGGAAGTGGCGGCGGTCATGCGGCCATTCTTTGGCGAGCAGTTTTATAATCCTTCGGCGACGTACCAAGCGGCCCGATCCGTCGCTCGGACGCTGCAAGACGCCCGCGCGCGGGTGGCTGCCGTCCTAGGTTCACGGGCTAGCGAAGTAATTTTTACGGCTGGCGGTAGTGAGGCCAACAACCTGGCCATCCATGGCGTGATGCGTCCGCTACTGGGCAAAAACATCGTGATCAGTGCCATCGAGCACGATTCTGTCCTGGAGACGGCCAAGCACTACGACGTACGCGTAGTGCCAGTGGATGAGCGAGGCATCGTCGATCTGGCTGAACGCGAAAAACTTATCGATGACGACACGGCGCTGATCAGCATCATGTACGCCAATAACGAAATCGGAACTATCCAGCCGATCCGCGATATCTCACAAATAGTCCAACGCAAACGGT
>CAZTXZ010000076.1:0-4263 GCA_964617895.1 uncultured Candidatus Saccharibacteria bacterium | reverse complement strand
CCAACAAAGAGGCGGTGATGGCCATGTTCGCCTCAATCGTGCTGCAATAGTGCCATTATTTTTTGAGTTCAACCACCAGCAAGTGGCCGTCGCTGACAAAGTTGACGCCAAAGCCTTGCCCGCGCATGCGGAATGGCTCACCAGCCTTGATGTCTTGGACTGTCTTGACCTGGTCGGTGTCTTCTAGCGTTTTGATAATACGGTCTCGCTCCTCGTGGTGCAGGGAATGAACGTGGTGTGTCAGCTGCAAGTTTGCCCAACGAAAACCACTGGCCCGGACATCATCGGTAGCCGCACCAATCCAGATGGTTTTTTCGCGGCCGATGAACTGACGGAAATGCTTGGCCCAAAAGCGGAAATGACCATGGTCGTCAGTGCGGTCGACCAGCTTCCAGAAGCGGACATGATGGCGGCTGCGGGGGCTTAGATTCTTGCCATAGGGTATCTGAAAGCCTAGGTCATGATGTCGATTGAACAAGAACAGACCACTGAATGGCGCCGTGGGGTAGGGCTTGTCAAATACGATGGCGTAGCCCTCGCGCAAGGTATTGCGCAGCGTGCCCTTGTCGGCCACATACCAGCCGGCTCGCTTCATCGCCCTGACGAACTGCCGCTTGGATTTGGCCACCACGGCAATATTGACCGGGTCGGATGGCAGGCCGTCGCGGGTGGTTGCGTACAACGGAATGTGGTCCGGGCGTATCAGGATGCGCCAAGTTCGCATCAGCGCCGGCAACCCGAAATAGGCGACACCGACATAGACCAGGACGAGGGCCACGAAAAAGGGAAGTCGCCTGTCCAGGTAGGGAAAGGCGATGAAGGCCGCGGCATACGCCAGCGCTATGCCCAGTGCAAGGACGAAAAGTCGCCACACCGAACGAAGGAGAAAAGTTGTCACAACTAATGATTATAACGCATCGTTACCCCTGGTTCCCCGTGCCAAGGTTCGTGCCAGTTAGTGATTAGCGTAAGCGTGATACAATAAACGACATATGGACCATCACAAAGAGCACGAGAGCGGCGGCGAGCATCCCGTCAAGCCACCAGAAGCCGACAAGCAGCCAGATGTCGAACAAGCCAAGCCGAACAGGCCAGGAGTGATGGACGTGCACATGCCGCGTCCGGCCACATCGGGGCCGGTACCGGCGCCAGCAGAACCCAAGCCCGAAGCAAACGCGACACCCCAGCCAAAATCGGCCGACTTGTCGAAGTTGGCTATACCCGAGGACGAACCAGAAAAACCAGAAATCGCACCCGAGCCCGACCGTAAAGACAAGCACGCGCCCGACCCCAAGCCTGTCATCAACAAACCCCCGAAGCAACCTAAACAACCGGGCGTCGGACTGGCCATCTTTGCCACGATCGTCATCGTCCTATTGCTGAGCGCGCTAGCTACCTACGCCTACCTCAAGACCAACGGCGCCAACATCCCGTAGCTTGCGGTATAATGGACCGGATGCAAGAAGTGGTCTCTGTATTGATGCGGCCCGGAGCGATCGCAGTTATTCCGACCGATACGGTCTACGGTGTGGTTGCGCGTGCCGCCGACCCTCAGGCTGTAGCACGCTTGTACGCGCTTAAGCACCGTGACCACAAGCCGGGCACAATTATCGCGGCCAGCATCGATCAGCTCGTTGAGCTCGGCATCCCCAGGCGCTACCTGACAGCCGTGCAGCAATTTTGGCCCGGGCCAGTCAGCGTCGAGACACCGCACGATATCGACTACCTGCATCAAGGAACCGGGCGCCAGGCCCTACGCATCCCCGACGACCCGGCACTGGTTGCATTACTCCAGCAGACCGGCCCGCTCCAGACTAGTAGCGCGAATCTACCTGGCGAAGCACCGGCCACGACGGTCGCAGAAGCCAAGGCATATTTTGGTGACGCGGTTGACCTTTATGTTGATGGAGGGGATTTATCTGGACGGTTACCATCAACCATTATTCACATCGTTGATGATGCGATTGAAGTTATTCGCCAGGGAGCAATTCATATCGACGAATACGGCCGCGTGACTGATCGGCGCTAGGAGGTACAATACAATCATGACGACAGGCGACGACAATCTAGCAGCAACCATAATCCGGCGTTGCTTGCTAAACCCGGAAACGCGAATGATGCAGTTAGCTACCTGCGCCGATAACCAACCATGGCTATGCAACGTCTGGTTCGTGGCCGATGACGACTTACGAATTTATTGGTTTAGTGCGACCAACCGACGCCACAGTAAGGAAATTGCACAAAACCCCCAAGTTGCGGCAACTATTTGCAAGCCTCAAGCTCCGACCGACCCCGCTATCGCCGTACAAATCGCAGGCGTGGCGCATGAATTGTCGGAAGATTCCGATATCGCGTTGGCTCGGAAGGTTTACGAGGGGGTCGTCTTTACCTCTAAGCAAATCGATGATTTTATGAGCAACCCGGATCGGCCCCATCGGTTCTACCGGCTTGATCCAACGGAATTCGTGTTGTTTGATACGATAGACTTCCCAGAAAACAGTCGCCGTGAGTGGCATCCGAATTCTAACTAATCGGCAGGCTTGAATTCTTGGCGGAGCCATTCGTCGAGTGAACCGCCACCACCGCCGGCCATACCGACGACCATGTCGCCATTATCCAGGTGTTTTTGGATGATGGTTTTGAGTCTTTTGTCCAATTCGGCCGGTTCGGCAATGCTTGGGTTGGCGAGGTGTGAGATGAGTTCTTCCGGCGGAATGATACGGCGGGTCGGGTCCTCGCGGGCCAGATAGCTCGGGGTCCAGTAGACATGCGCCGCTCCTTCGAAACAATCGCCGTAATCGTCCATCATGAAATGTTGTCGACGGTTGGTCAGGGGTTCGTACACCACGACCAATTCTTGCCCCTGGTCGTCGGCCATCTCGCGCGCCACGCTCATGGCACCGCGGATCTTTTCGGGTGTGTGGGCGTAGTCGCTGTACAGATTTGGCACAAGCTGCTCCATACGACGCTGCAAACCAGGGAACTTATTCATGAGCGTGACCAGCAGGGCGATGTCTTCACCGGTGGTGCGATGCAATCCTTGAGTGGCAATCCAGGCATCGAGCCGGTTGTACAACCCCTTTAGCTGTACCATCTCAGGGTTGTCATGCCAGCTGATGATCGACAGTCGCCTGGTTGGCTCGAGTAATAGGTAATCGGCATCGTCTTGCCATAGAATGGTGTGTTCACTTTGTTCGATGAATTCGCGGAAAGCCGACTGGTAATCCTCGCGGGTCGGGAAAATCTCGTGGTGATCCCAGCTGACGCCACTGATGAGGCTGAGGTGCGGGCGGAACGCCAGGAAATTACGGTCGAACTCGTCGCACTCATACACGAAATACTTGCTGCCGGGGGCGTACTCGCCCATATCGCCAAAGCCGATCTTGGCGCCGACCGAATAACTGACGGGGATGCCGAGCTGTTTGAACAGCCAAATCACCATGGCGGTGGTCGTCGATTTGCCATGCGTGCCGGCGACGGCTATCATCTGCAAATTCTTGTCGCTGATGATTTGGTTGAGCAACTCATCGCGCTTGGAGCTGTGGATGCCCTGTTCGCGGGCAAAGGCAAGCTCTGGTGCATCTGGGTTTTCGAGGGTCAGAGCCGAGGTGTACACCAGCCAATCGATAGGCAACTTGTCATGAACGACAGCAATCGCGTCGCGGCTCTGGTCGATGGTTATATCGGTGATGCCGTGTTTGCGCAAATACTCTATATACTGCGAATCTTGCTTGTCGGAGCCCGACACTGTGTATCCAGCCTGTTTGGCGATGAGTGCCAAGGGGCCGATCGCAGTGCCACCAATGCCAGAGAAATAGATATGCATATACCTTAAGCTTACAGTGGTAGCCATGACTCGTCCAGCGGCGGGCTACATTCTGTCGGCAAGTAGTGGCCATAACGGTTATACTTGGTGTATGAATAAGCGCCTCGCTCGCTATGCTTGGACCCGGCTCGAGACAATCAAACCATGGTACGTGTTCGTCGGCCTGCTCATTTTGATAAGTTTTTCGGTGTACCAGCTGCGTAGCAATAATCTGCACATGGCCAAACTGCGCGATGCGGTCTACCTGGCTGACGAGCGCGGTACCGGTGTCGACGAGGCCCTCCAGAATCTCCGCAGCTACGTCGGCCAACACATGAACACTGACCTGTCGAGTGGCCAAAATGCCGTCTATCCGCCAGTTCAGCTCAAGTACACTTACGACCGTCTTATCACCACTAAAAGCGAGGCCACGGGCGACCGCAATGCCAAGATTTACA
>CAZTXZ010000075.1:0-4278 GCA_964617895.1 uncultured Candidatus Saccharibacteria bacterium | reverse complement strand
GGCACCAACGTTACCATCAATAGTGTCATCGGCCGTGACGTGACTGGTGGCATGGAACAACTTAGCCTTGAGCCGAACGCAAAAATTAACGGCACGTTGACCTACACCAGCGCCAACAGGCTCAGCCAGGCCGATGGCGCCCAAGTCACCGGCACCGTCACGCGCCACACACCCGAGAAGCGCGAATCGCATCGCAGTTATGGCTCAATCGTCAAACTCAAGGGCGCCTTCGCGGCGTATTGCTTCCTGGCCGCCTTGTTCATGGGTCTAGTGCTGATCTTGCTCGCACCACGCGTCTTCCATGCGGCCAGCGCCACCGCCCTCAACCATGTCGGCATGACGTTCCTGATGGGATTCGTCGGTAGCATCGCCATCCCGGTGATAATCGGCCTATTGTTCGCCTCGGTCATCGGTATACTGCTCGGGCTGGTTGCGCTGGCCATTTGGCTGGTCGCGATCGGTCTGACCGGCTTCATGGCAGCCTACGCCGTCGGACGACAGCTGTTCCGAAACTCCATCGACAACGTCATTGCCTACATGCTGCTGGGCGTAGCTATCCTGATGGTGCTGTACTTCATACCGTTCTTAGGCGTACTGGCGGTACTGGCAGCCTTCTGGTTCGGATTGGGCATGATGCTATTGCAATTGCGACGCTGGCCCAAGCCGGCCTATCATGCCGCAACGATACATCACATCGATGTCCAGGCAGTTGACCAGCCCACCAGCCCGAAGCCACGAAAACGCAAGACTTGATTCGACATGACAATACCTGGCAGCGTACAATAAATGAATGACAACGGGGGAGAAAAAGCCGTTCGCGGTGTTTGACATCGACGGCACGGTCATCCGGTGGCAGCTATATCATGCGGTCGTCAATCAGCTCATAAAACAGGGCGACATACCGCGCGAGATAGGCGACGAGATACACGAAGCACGGATGGTATGGAAACGGCGCGTCAACGACGATTCATTCCAGGGCTACGAGGCCGTTCTGGTGGGGGCCTATAACGACGCCCTATCTAATCTGTCGCCAGCCCGCGTGGCCCGGGCGACGGACACAGTCTTCGAGGAATACAAGGATCAGGTACACGCCTACACCCGCAATCTCATGCAGGGATTGCGCTCCAAGGGCTATTTACTATTCGCGATTTCCGGATCACCGCAGGATATCGTCAGCCGTTTTGGTGAATATTACGGTTTTGACGAAGCGGTCGGACAAAAATTCGAGCAGAAGGGCGGAAAATACACCGGTGGACGCACCACAGGATTCCTCCGGAAAGACGAGGTGTTACGCGAGCTCATAACCAAGCGTAACGTCACCACGGCCGGCAGCGTCGGCGTCGGCGACACCGAGGGCGACGCCGCCATGCTACAGATGGTCGAACAGCCCATCGCCTTCAACCCCACCCAAGGCCTGGCGGCCATCGCCAAGGCTCATGGCTGGCCCATCGTCGTCGAGCGCAAGAATACCATCTACGAGCTGGAGAACCGCGATGGATCGTACGTACTGGCATAAACAAACCAGCGACGCGCCACTATTTCCGGACATGCTATGGAGCCGCCCCGAAACCCGACGTCATGCCGGTAAATTGCTGATCATCGGTGGCAGTGGTTACGAGTTCAAGCAACCGGCCAATGCTTACGGCGATGCGCTGGAAGCGGGAATCGGCAGCGCCAAGGTACTCTTGCCAGCCAGCATGCAAAAGGTGGTCCAAGAACTATTCCCAGAGGCCGAATTTGCACCCAGCACACCCAGTGGCAGCTTTGCTCGCAGCGCGCTTGACCAGGCAATCGACCTGGCCGAATGGGCTGACGGCGTGCTGTTTGCCGGTGACCTGGGCCGCAACAGCGAGACGTCCATAGTGCTGGAAAGCTTTATAGAAAAGTATGATCGGCAAGTCACGCTTACACATGACGTCATCGAATACTGCCTGGCAAACCCACACGGTTGCTTGCAGCGACCTGAAACCACCCTGGTACTCACCATGCCTCAACTGCAAAAGCTAGGCATGGCTGCCAAGCTGCCAGCAGCATTCACCTCGGATATGCAGCTACTGCAACTGGTCGAGCAACTGCACGATTTGTCGGCCACTCATGCCGCCAACCTGATCGTGGTCCATGGCCAGACGGTGGTCGTCGCCAGCGGTGGCGAAGTCAGCACCACCACCATGAACGAACCCTCGCCGAGCTCTATCGCCGCCCACGCCGCCGTGTGGTGGTTGCAGGCACCGGGACAGACCTTCCAGACGCTAACCACAAGCCTGCTCGGCGCCTGAGATCCAGGGAAACTTTAGCGCCATGGCGCTCGCGCTCGATTCACCGCGCTCCAGGCAAACAAAAAGCCCGCCATCGGCGGACTCTCTGTTTGGTGGGCGAGGAGGGAATCGACCTTGACCTTCGGCCAACCCGGCTCCCATGGTCGCCGGGCAAGGGCGGCCGAGCGCCACTGGCGCTCGCGTTCGATTCCCATGCACCACCAAGAAAAAAGACTGGGAGCATCCAGTCATTTTTCTTGGTGGGCGAGGAGGGAATCGAACCCTCAATCCGTAAGGAACACGATTTTGAGTCGTGCGCGTATACCAATTCCGCCACTCGCCCAATATTTATTTAAGGTCTTCGCCGGTCATCCGGCGACGTAACAGGGGTTATTGTACCACATATGGTCGAACTCCTATATACTTTTAATGATAACCGTAGAAGGCCATGGTACTCACGAAAAATCCACTATTTCCAGATGATGACACCCAGAAACCCGGCGACAGCACGCCGAGTGGTTATATCGTGGGCAATAAGCCAGCTAAGATACAGCCCCTGCACAGCGCCGAAGAACTCCGGAATCAGGCCGAGCAGGAGCGCTCTGCCAATCCGGCAGTCAATCTGATTCGCGAGAAGATTTCCCGATTATACGAACAGCAGGAGCCAAGCGCCGCCCAAGAGGCTGTCGAAGTGGCCCAGGCACCAGTGCGTAGCCCTCATCAGCAGTTCATGTATCAACTGAGTAGCTCCGGCAAAAGTCTGGCCGAGATCCAGACCGCTTGGCACGCTTACTATCAGTCGCTACCAGATGATCAAAAACATCAGGTCTGGCAAGAATTTTACGAGGCGAATACTACAACGGCAGCCACAGCTAACGTCTACCAGCCGGCCCCAGGGCAACCACAGGTGCCCACCTCACCGTTTTATAGTGCCGGCTACGTGCCACAGGCGCCACAGCCAGCTCAACCGGCCCAACCCCAGCCGGTAACCAGTCCCAACCTCACCTCACCGGAGCCCCAGGCCGTCGGCGCCCTCAATATGCCGACCGGGGGCGTGGTCGTGTCCGAGCACGAACCTTTCATGCCCGATCACGCCGCAGCACTCAAGCGCAAACGGCCCAAGAAACGCCACGAGCTGCACGAGGCCGTCCAAAAAAAGGTCAAAGCCCGGGCGGCCAAACTCAGCAAACATCGCCAAAACCTTCACTCGCTGGTATTCGGCCTGTCGACTGCTACCATCGTGCTGCTGGTGTTCATGTTCAGCTTCTTCAACGAAATCATCATCGCGCCGTTCATCCAACCCAGTCGCGCCAACGCCACGCCGATCATCATCGATAACGACACCGTCGCGGCCGGCGGCGAACCCAAGGTAATCATCCCCAAGATCAATGTCGAGATACCCGTCGTCTACGGTCTGACCACCAACGCCGAATCGATCATCGAGAATAACCTGGAGGACGGTGTCGTCCACTATCCGACCACAGAGGTGCCAGGGCAGAAGGGCAATGTCGCTATCTTCGGCCACAGCAGTAACAACATCTTCAATAAGGGCAAGTACAAATTTGCCTTCGTCCTGCTGCACACCCTGCAAAAGGACGATACTTTCTATCTGACCTACAAGAGCAAAGTCTATGCCTACAAGATAATCTCGACGCGTGTGGTCGAGCCGACCGAAATAAGTGTGCTTGATGACGTGCCAGGGCAGGGCGCCACCGCCACACTTATCACCTGCGACCCACCTGGCACCAGCCTGCATCGTCTGGTGGTCGTCGGCAAACAGATAAGTCCTGACCCGGCCGGTAACAAGACCAGCACTGATAACGTCTCACATGCCGACAGCACGACTGGCGCGACCCGCCTGGCCGGCAATGGCCCGACGCTGTTGTCAAGGTTCTGGAACTGGCTGTTCTAGGCCCCCAATATCCACTTCATCTGATTTACGCCCTCGAGCGCGCTGCTTTGGTTAATAGCCTCGCATGTGGTTGCCGGGCTGGTCCGGCAGCCCATCTACTTTTGTCATGAT
>CAZTXZ010000074.1:0-4317 GCA_964617895.1 uncultured Candidatus Saccharibacteria bacterium | reverse complement strand
CGGCGTGGTCAGCAATGGCATGCTAGCCAGCCCGCGCGAATTGGCGCTTGGCGACAACCATGAAGGAATACTCGAATTCGACAAGCCGGCCGAACCTGGCCAGGTTTTCGCTGACGTTTATATGTTGGATGACCATGTCATCGAAATCGAGAATAAAATGTTCACTCATCGACCGGACTGCTTCGGTATCTTGGGTGTGGCCCGTGAAATTGCCGGCATTACCGGAAAGCAGTTCGTCAGCCCCGACTGGTACCATCCGAATCCGGTCGTTTCTGAGGCATCCGCTGATTTGCCGCTGGAGGTTACCAACGAGTTGCCCGAGCTAGTGCCACGTTTCTCCGCCATAACCATGAGTGACGTCCAACTTCGACCAAGCCCGGTTTGGCTGCAGGTATTCTTGGCCAAGCTAGGCCAAAAAGCCATCAACAATGTGGTTGATCTGACCAATTTTTATATGCTGGTGACTGGCCAACCGCTGCACGCCTACGATTACGACAAGGTGCGCGCTCTCAGCGGGGGCGATGCCGCCAAACTCGTCGTGCGTTATCCGCATGCCGGAGAGAAAATCCGGCTGATTAGTGGCAAGGAAATCGAACCGCGGGCCGAGGCTATCATGATTGCGACCGACCGTCAGGCCATTGGTATCGGGGGTGTCATGGGCGGCGCCGAGACCGAAATCGACGAAAACACCAAGAACATCATCCTCGAAGCGGCGACATTCGATATGTATTCCATCCGTCGTACCAGCATGGCGCATGGGTTGTTCACCGATGCTGTGACTCGTTTCAACAAGGGCCAGAGCCCGCTGCAAACGCTGGCGGTGCTTGCGCGGATCGTGGCTGATATAGAGCGTTTGGCAGAGGCTAAGGTGGCCAGCCCGCTCAGTGATCTGAACAGTGCTGTCGGCCGCGAATGGGTTCACCCGCCGGTCACCGTGACGACCGTTTTCGTCAATGAAAGATTGGGTAGCAGACTCAGTTCGGAAGAGATGAAGACGCTACTGACGAACGTTGAGTTTTCCGTCGAGACTGATGGTGATAGCTTGCGTGTGACGGCTCCGTTTTGGCGGACCGATATCGAATTGCGCGAGGATATCGTCGAAGAGATTGGCCGCCTGTATGGTTATGATCGTTTGCCTCTGGAGTTGCCAAAACGTTCGATCTTGCCGGTCACTAAGGATGAATCTTTCGAGAAGAAGGCCGCTCTGCGGCATGTGCTGAGTCGTGCCGGCGCCAACGAGGCGCTGACCTACAGCTTCGTGCACGGTAACCTGCTAGATAAAGTCGGCCAGGAGACCGATGAATCGTTCCAACTATCTAATGCCCTGAGCCCCGACTTGCAATATTACCGACTTAGCCTGACGCCGAGTCTGCTCGAAAAAGTTCACCCCAACATCAAGGCCGGCTATGATGATTTCGCCCTGTTCGAACTTGGCAAGATTCACGGGCAATCCGAGGTCGATGAGGCGGGCTTGCCCCGCGAATTCGATCGGTTGGCCTTCGTGGTCGCCGCCGACGCCAAGTCGGCTGGCCGCTCGGGAACGGGCGCGGCGTTTTATCGTGCGCGTCGCTATGCCGAAGAAGTGGTAGCCGGCCTTGCGTCAAAGCTGCGGCCACTAAAAGATATCGACGCGGCGGGGCATCAGCTGACCGTCCAGATGCTGGCCCCGTACGAACCGAGTCGCTCCGCTGCCATCATCGACGGTGATAGGATAGTCGGCGTTATCGGCGAGTACAAACGAAGCGTCGGGAGGGCACTCAAGCTGCCCAATCATTGTGGCGGATTTGAGGTATTCCTGTCGGCTACACAGACCCGATCGATTGACTATAGGCCGCTATCGCGATTCCCCAGCATCACTCAGGACATTACCCTGCGCACGCCACTGGTAACGACTTATCGAGAGGTCGAAGAAGCCCTGGCCAAGTTTATCGATACGGCGAAGCCGGAGGGTACGAACGTTACGGTTGAGCCGCTCGGTATCTACCAACAATCGACCGACGAACCACGTAATATCTCACTCCGTATATCTGTCGTCCACCAAAGCCGTACGCTCACCGAGAACGAGGTCAGCCAGCTGCTGGAGCGCGCGGCCGAGACCCTGCAAAAACAACTTGGCGTGGAACGCGTCTAGTGAGTGCCTATGGCCGGGGGAGTATACTGTAGCCATGCGTAGAGCTTCGCGAGCGATAATCTTTCGTGGTAATGAATTATTGGTCATGCACCGCAACAAATTCGGACATGAGTACGACACGCTGGTCGGCGGCAACGTTGAAATTGGTGAGTCCATCGAACAGGCGCTGGTGCGAGAAGTGCGCGAAGAGACCTCACTCGAACTGAAGAACTTCCGCTGTGTATTCGTAGAAGATGCCGGGACGATGTATGGTGTCCAGTATGTGTTCTTGTGCGATGATCCCGGGGGCGAGGTCGTCCTGCCGGAGGGATCCGATGAGGCTCATATCAACAAGGCCGGCAAGAATTTGTACGAACCGAAGTGGCTGCCATTATCTAAGCTGGGAGACTCATCTTTCGTCTCCGAGATTTTGAAGCACTCGATTCTCGAGGGAATACGGCAGGGATTTCCCGAAACCCCTCGTCACCTTGATAAAACTAAGCTATACTAGGACGACGTTATGACACGCAAGAGGGACCGTTTTTTTGCGCTCATGGGAGCACTACTGTTTTTTATTACTGCATCGGCACTGACGATCGCGGTCGTATTCGACTCTCTCTCACAAAAGAATCCCGACACATCGGCGACTGACCCTAACCAAAGCCAGACTGATTGCGTGGTCAGCTCAGTAAGTGGTACGGCCGACAAATTGCCAGCCGGTTACGACGCCAAGGCCGCCGACACCAAGACGCTCAAGACTACGGATCTGACTACTGGAACCGGTACGGCCGCCAAGACGGGTGACTGTTTGCAGATGAAGTACTACGGTACGCTGGCCAAGGACGGTAAGGTGTTCGATCAGAACTATGACGACAGCTCGGCCTTGCAGTTCCAGCTCGGTCAAGGCCAGGTCATCACTGGCTGGGACCAAGGCATAGTCGGCATGAAAGTCGGCGGTGTTCGTCAGTTGATAATCCCGGCCGATCAGGCATATGGTCCAGCCGGCCAAGGGTCTATCCCAGCCAACGCCACATTGGTTTTCTTGGTCAAGCTGGTGGCGATTAAATAGCTTTCAGACCAAACCTCATCTGGAGTTTGGGGTAAAAAACACAATATATAGCGCCTTGACGCGACTAGTAAACGCTAGCGTATACTAGAAGTACGAGGTGAAAACACACACGTAACACTAAGGGGGAACTTATATGGTCAAAAATATCACCATCTTTACTACCAACACCTGCGCATACTGCGCCATGGTCAAGAAGTACCTCGATACCAAACAGCACAAGTACGACATCGTCAATCTGGACGAGCAACCGGAGCGCCAGGCCGAAGCCTTGGCTATCTCTGGTGCCCTGACGGTTCCGATTACCGTCGTTACCAAGCACGATGATACCCAAAATGTAGTCATCGGCTACAACCTGGCCCAATTGGCACCGGCACTGGCCTAAAAGCCGCCCGTCGCCCACGTAATCGGCCAGACTCAATACTTTAAGTTACGATAAGGAAAACTATGGCAGCGACAGATATTCCAACACATGATGTGATTATGATTGGCGCCGGTCCGGCAGCCCTGGCCGCTGCCGTCTATACTACACGCGAAGATATCGACACCTTGTTGTTCGAGCGGGGAGTCATTGGCGGCCTGGCGGCCATCACCGACATGGTTGATAACTACCCGGGCTTTCCAGAAGGCATCGAGGGCCTGACGCTGGCCCAGCAATTGCAGCAACAAGCCGAACGATTCGGTGCCGTAATCGAGCTGGGCGAAGTTAGCGAGATAGTCGACGAGGGCGAATACAAGCGACTGACGACGACCAGCGGCGACATGTTGGCTCGGGCGGTCCTGATCGCGACCGGCAGTGATTATAAGAAAATCGGTGTCCCTGGAGAAAAAGAATATTATGGCCGTGGCGTGCACTATTGTGCTACATGTGACGGTGCTTTTTATCGTGACAAAAAAATCGTCGTAGTCGGCGGCGGCAATTCGGCCATCCAAGAGGCAATCTTCCTGACAAGGTTCACCAGCCACATTGACCTGCTGGTCCGCTCCAAGATTCGTGCCAGCGAAGTTTTGCGGCACGAGTTGGACAAGCTAGTCGAGGCCGGCAAGATTACCGTACATCTCAATACGGCGACGGATGAAATCGTCGGGGAAAATAATAGCGTCGTCCAGGTCGTTGCCTCCCAGGAGGGCAAGAGCACGG
>CAZTXZ010000073.1:0-4350 GCA_964617895.1 uncultured Candidatus Saccharibacteria bacterium | reverse complement strand
ACCGTAAGTTTGATGGCTTGATTTTACGCGCACCAGCCATTTACAAACCCTCTGACTTTTACACACTGAAGAAGAACGAAGACAGAGAAGCCACGCAAGCCTTCAGGCGTGATATCGAAGCCCTGTCAAAACACCCCCTACTGGCTCGCGCCTCCAAGTTTGAGGGCAAAGTTTTGCTCGTGGTTCATGGTGAAGACGACCAGATACCACCACAAACGACCGATGCCTACGCCAACGCTTTCAAGCCGGAGGCCATTTTGGCGGCGGGTGTGCCGCACTCGCTCAACGACGCTACGCAGCAACAAGTTTATGACTATTTCCAGCGGATTATTGACTGGTTGGCTAAAAATATTGACGGATAATTTATCTGCATTTACGCGTCGTGGCGGCGGCTGCCGATGGTGACGAGGCGTGCTAGCAGGACCATGATGGCGGCGTAGACAACCATCGCGATAAGAGTTTCAAACTCGAACCGGCTACGGCCGAATTGTTCCTGGTAGTTGAACAGTCCGAAGAACGGCGAGACGAACGGATGGCTGGTGCTGTAGATGAAATCGGCGAACCCATTACCCCGGTTGGCGCCTAGTAGCGACAGCAAAAAGCGTATTGCCAATAACGTCAGCAAAATGCCGCCAACCCAGTAAATGACCCGCGCAAAGACGTTCATACCGTACTCGGCACCCCTATCCCGATCTGCAGCGACCGGCACTTGTTCTACCCTAGTTTTTTCGACCTCGTGGTATGTATCTGCCATAACAATCCTCCCAGATTAGGTGTCTTGCCATGGTACCAATAACAGCTTACGTACGGATATGAGAATTCTAACGCCTAGTTGGCATCGCGGCGCTGGAACAATAGCCAGGCGATTATCCAGCCTAGGATGAGATAGGCCAAAGTGGTCAGCGCGGCCCGGCCGGGCAGCAACTTGGCATCGAGCGTCAACACTGCTTGCTGTGCATGAAACGGCAAGTATATGGCATTATCCTTGAGCAGCAAGGTCAGCAGCGGCTCAATTGTAGACGGCGCCACGAACAGGCCAATCAGGGTCGCCAATTGGTTCCGCAGCAAAGCCGCCAATAGCAGAGCGATCATAGAAAAGCTCCAGCAGTAGAAGATGCTACGCCACAAGACGTCGCCAAAACTGATGGTCTGCGGCACCAAATCCAGCCCATGCAGTGCGATGCCGACTTGGGTGGCGATTGGGGATAGCAGCGAAACCAACAGAGCGAAGACGACCGAAAACGCCGAGATAACCAAAATCTTTGCCAACAGTATCTGCGTCCGGCTCCGGGCAAGCGTGAGGGTATAAGTGATGGTGCCGTAACGGTATTCGTGCGTCATCAGCAGCACCGCGATGATGGCCGCAAAGATGGAAACCAGGTTGGCCGCACCTGTGATGGACTGCGATAACTTAGATGCCTGATCGACGGTCTCGGCCGCGCGCCAGCCGGACACATAACCGGCAAAAAATAGTACGAGCAACAGGGCGATACCCGTCAACACGTAGGTCGAGCGGACGCTAAAGAGTTTGCGGACTTCGGCTAGCAAGGCTGGTTTCATGATTTCTTATCCCCTGTCTTGCCATGATATTCACCGCTAGCGGCAGTTAGTTCCAGGAACGCTTCTTCGAGTGATGCACCGTGCGGCGACAACTCACTGACCGGCACGTCCGACTCGTACGCCAACTTGCCGATGACTTCGGGTTTGACGCCGGCAACAATCAGCCCGCCATTCGATTCCGTAACCTCATAACCGGCCTGCTTCAACGTTTTCTTGAGTACCGATGCTTTACTGGTCCGTACGAAAGTGCCACTGCGGCCCTTGTCTGACAAAAGCTTGTCGATACTGGTATCGGCGATAAGCTTGCCCCGGCCGATTACCACGATATTGTCGGCAAGCTGGGACATTTCGCTAAGTAAGTGCGACGACACGAATACGCCCTTGCCTCTCGAAGCGTAGTGCTTGAGAAAATCACGCAACCAGGCGATGCCCTCTGGGTCCAGACCATTGGCGGGTTCATCGAGTAATAAATATTTGGGATCGCCGAGTATAGCTGCCGCGATGCCTAGTCGTTGGCTCATGCCCAAACTGAACTTTCCGGGACGATTCTTGGCAACTGAGGTCAGGCCGACCATGTCGAGAACTTCGTCAACCCGGCTTAGGGGCACATCGCCGGCTAATGCCAGAGCACGTAAATGCTCGCGCGCGGTTCGTGTGGGGTGAAAAGCTTTGGCTTCGAGCAAGATGCCGACTACGCGCGAAGGCTGTGGGTGTTCGTTTAATAATTTGCCATCGAATAATGTCAGGCCGGTACCCGCATCCAACCCCAGCATAAGCCTGAGGGTAGTGGACTTACCGGCGCCATTTGGCCCCAAAAATCCGGTGACCTTCCCTGTTTTTATCTTAAAACTAACATTATCTACGGCCAGCCTTTGGCCGTAGCGTTTGGTCAAATTTTGAGCCTCTATCATCTGCTACTAGTGTAACGTGGACGCATTGAAAGTGCTAGCCCGCAGAGGGGGGAATGGCCGGATTAGGGTGGGGGACCACTCATGAATGTTGCGGGCGATGAATGCCACGTCCGGGTGGACGGGTGAAGTAAATGCTGCTTCGATGTGCCGAACGGTTCGGCCACCGCCCTGGCTATCAGCCAGGCGCTGACGGCCCCGCTGCTGATTCGCGTCAGCCAACCACCGCCCAGATTCAATACGGGTAGGCGCTCGACGATGCGCCGTTCGGACGGGAGCGGTTCGGCCTCGATGGCCGCCAGCAAGAAACAAACTGAAGCCTGAGCAAAGAGCAGTACATCGACTATGTGAATGCTGCCCTGCAATAGCGGCACCGTGGCCATGATAGCCAATAAGATACCGAGCGCGCCAAGGGCACCGCGAAACAGAAGCCTGCGGGGTGGTTCCGTGAATAACAGTCCGAGCATCATCCCAGCCAACATACCCCTGAGTAGGTTCATCGATAGGTCGGTCGAGGCCAACCACATAGGTGCGCTGTCGGGTACGAGGCGACTACCAACGATGAGCAGTATGGCAGCTACAAATGAGACGATGTACAGAACTCTATCCATGCCCCTCCTTCCGTTTTTGTCTACATAAACGGTATCAGGCAACGCTGCGTGTGGCTGTAAAATAACTGACAACTCGTCAATTTTATTGGATAGCGTTGTCGATAAGACTCAGTAGTTCGGTGGTTGATTCCGCCGCCATCAGCCGCTCGCGCAGTTCCTTGGCATCATCAAATCCATTGACATAAATTTTGCAGAATTTGTTGAGGGTGTGGATGGGGCGCTCACCTTCTTGCCAGGTGCTCGCGAACATATCGACATGGCGACGGTATAGCGACAGACGCTCGGTCGGCGAAACCTCGTGCCATCGACTCTCGGCAGCAAACACGTATGGGTCATGAAAGACGCCGCGGCCAATCATGATGCCATCCAGCCCATATTTCCGAGCAAGATCTTCACCCTGCTGCCGACTCTCGACATCGCCGTTGCCGACCAGCAGTGTTGCCGGGGCCAGACGGTCACGGATTTCGCGGATTTGACCCAGCTGGTCCCAGTGCGCTGGGACTTTGCTCATTTCTTTGCGGGTCCGGGCATGCACCGTCAGCATGTCCAGATTTTGGGCAAACAAAAACTCGAACCAGCTCATGTCGATTTGGCTGAAACCCAGACGGGTTTTGACGCTGAGCGGTAAACGCCCGGCCAATCCGGCGCGGGTCGCCGCGATGATGTCGGCGGCTAGGTCACGGTTTTCGGGTTTAATCAGGGCGCTGCAGGCCCCGTTCTGCACCTCGCTCTTGGCCGGGCAACCCATATTGAGGTCGACTCCGACGAAATTGCAGCCATCGGGCAAGCCCAGTTCGCGGGCTAGGCTGCCATCGGCTATCTGCTGGGCGACGGCCCGGAAATTTTCCGGCCTAAGCCCCCACAGTTGGGCAACGAGCCGAGTCTCGCCCTCGACGAAGCGGAGTTTTTTAAGTAGCTTTGGCCGGCCCGGGCTCATCAGCCCATCGACATTGACGAACTCCGTGAAGAATAAATCGGGCGGAGCCGTACTCAAAATAATCTGGCGAAAGACGGTGTCGGTGACATCATCCATCGGCGCCAATACAAAAAACGGCTTCTCTAAACTCCGGTAATACATGAGATTAACTATACCTAACCGGCGCGACCGCTGCGAATCTTGGCAGCCGCCTTGCCCAATGCTTTGGCTTTGCGATTACGGGTAGCGGCATCACTCACGCCAACACCATAGAGGGCCGTAAAGTCATCCCATGATTTGCGCGTAAGGCGTTTTGCCTCCTCATAGCCGCTGGTATGGATGCAGAGGAGGCAAA
>CAZTXZ010000072.1:0-4465 GCA_964617895.1 uncultured Candidatus Saccharibacteria bacterium | reverse complement strand
CGACTGAGTCAGAGCATACTAGAAATGCCGCCGCACTATTTCGCAAGGAGGGCGCTGACGATCTTCGGGAGTTGCGCAGGGAGCACGCCGGCAAATCCGTCTTGCAGCGCCAAAAGACTTGCGCCAACATCAAGAATGCCGTCGACCGCAAGTTGACTGCTTTCAACAACAACGCCGACAGGCATCTGTCGCGCCTGGATAGCGTCTTCACCAAACTGAAGGACTATCAAACGGCTAATAACTTGCCAGTTAGCAACTATGACGCTTTGGTTGCCGCGGCTACGGCTAAGCAGACGGCTGCGACGGAAGCCGTCGATTCGCTTAAGCTGGTCGGTACGACCCTCGATTGTTCCAGTAGTGACCCGGCCGCCATGCTTTCATCTACCAAAGCAGCAGCCAAGAGTACACGTGACGCCCTGAAAGATTACCGTAAGTCACTAAAGGATATCGTCGTAGCCTTGGCTCATGCCAAGGGAGATGCTGATACGACCGATGAAAGCGATGGAGGTACGAACTAATGCGTAAACTATCACAATCCGGATTCGGACATGTCGCCCTGGTACTGTTAGTCCTCGTGCTAGCCGTAGTCGGTTTTGCTGGCTACACGGTCTGGAAGGCCGGTCAAAAGACCGATACCAGCAACACTGGCCAGCAGGCATCGCTCCCAGCAACCATCAAGACCGAAGCTGATCTGACGCAGACCAGCAAGTTCCTGGACGAGACCGCCAAAGAGCTTGACTCCAGCCTGGATCCATCGGGACTCGACAGCTCCATCAACCAGCTGTTGTAGCTGAGACTTTAGGCCCCAAGCGGTCCGAGCAGCACAAACATTGACTGTAATATATTTTACAGCACAAGAAGTTTGCGCTGCTTTGTCTAGGTACGTTACAATGCCAACAAATGGCGGGGGTCGAAACGGAATCGGGCATGATTGGCATTTCCCAAGAAAATACGGGATTTGTTACCGAGCCAGGCGGCGCCGAAGTCGATAAACCTCAGGAAGAGTGCGGAGTCCTGGCTTTTTATGTTCCGTCAGACATCGACAACCCGGTGGTCTTGCAGCGCACCATGGACGGCCTGACTGCTTTGCAACATCGGGGTCATAGCGGGGCGGGCGTGGCTTACCCATTCGCGGGGCTAAGCGTCATTCACAAGGGTCGTGGGGCAGTGCCTATGGCCGTCAAAGAGCTGGTATCGCGTCCAGATGGTTTCAACTTGCCTAATTTCGATGGTATCGTAAGGCCCAGATGGTCGGTCGGGCATGTGCGCTACAGCACCGCTGACTCCGAAGATTTCGATGCCAGCCAACCTTTTAAATATCAGGATGTCATCCTGGCCCACAACGGTGAGATTAGCAACACCGCCAAGGTCGGCGCCATGTTTGGTATACCGGCCGAAGAAATAACCGACAGTGCCAATATCGCTCACATTATCGGCGAACGTACGGCTTATCACGACGGCGACCTGGCGACGGTGCTTCGCGAAGTATTACCACATTTCGAGGGAGCCTATTGCCTGACCGGCAGCCACGACGAACACGTTTTCGCCGCCCGCGATGCCTGGGGCTTTCACCCCTTGGCACTGGGAGAGCTTGAGGACGGCGGCCATGTCGTGGCCTCCGAGAGTGTCGCCTTTGAGGCGATGGGCGCTAAATTCGTGCGTGACATCGAACCCGGAGAAATCGTGATCATTGACGACGATGGCATCCACAGCAGTTTCATTGAGCGCCAAGAAAAACCCGCGCATTGCATGTTCGAGTACATCTACACCGCCCGGGAAGATGGTGAGATCGATGGCACGCCCGTTGGTCGAGCCAGGGAGCTGATGGGTCGAAATTTGGCGGCCGATCATCCGGTCGTAGGGGCTGACTTCGTCGTGCCGGTGCCCAATACGGCCCGGCGATTCGCCGAGGGTTATTCCGAAGAAAGCGCCCAGCCGATATTCGAAGCTGTCACCAAAAAGCACAGCACCAGGACTTTTCAAATGCGGGGCGCTGATCGTGCCCAAATGATCGATAGTATCTATGATTTTAAAGAAGCTAGCCTGGTCGATAAAAGCGTCGTCCTCATAGACGACTCGATGATAAAAGGCAGTACCATGGCGGCCTTCGTCAAGCAATTCGTCGAACGGACTGGCGTAGCCGAAGTTCATTTGCGGTTCGCGGCGCCGGAGTACCTATTCCCCTGTTACATGGGCATGGACACCCACGACACATCGCGTCTGATTTCGCGTCGCCTAACTCCCAAGGAAATCGCCGACGAGCTCGGCGTGGCCTCGGTGGCGTTCAACGAGCCGCATCGGGTCGAAGAAGCCATCCGCGAGGCATCGACCCGCGGCCTCGGCGGTCTATGCATGGCCTGCGTCACGGGTGAATATCCGGTACAGTTGCCAGATGGCGTGGCCGAGGGGCTCGACTTGCCCCGCAAGCGCGCCTTAGGCAGCCTGTTCACTGCTCGACCCTAGCGTGACGCCCGGCAAAAGCCATAATCAGGCTATAGCAGAAACCGAAACACCTCTGGTACAATTATGAAAATGATCGATGATAAATTAGCCAACAGCCTCAAGGCGCGTGCCGCCAGCGGTGACGTAGGTGTGTTACGGAGCCCCGAATTTCGTAGCCTATTCGATCAAATCAAGACGCTGCCAGCCGAAGACCGGGCGTCCTATGGTCAGGCCGTGAATCAGCTGCGTCAGGAAATCGAGGCGACGCTTGCCGCTCACGCCGAGAAAGCCGAGGCTTTGCCGCCAATCGATGTGACGGCACCACTGGGCGCCAACTCTGTCATGCCTATTTTTATCCCTACCCAAAACGGCAGCATGCATCCGCTTATGCGCGAACTCGAGACCGTCCTCGACATTTTTTACCGAATGGGCTTTCATGCCGTCGAGTCGCCCGAGCTGGATGATGACTACCACATGTTCAGCGCCCTCAACTTTCCCGAGGATCACCCGGCCCGCGACGATTACGATACGTTCATGACGACGCAGACCGACCAAAAGGGCAAACCGTTCATCGCGCCGGCCCACACTAGTACCATGCAGAACCGTGTCCTGCAGCGCTACCGCGAGGACCTGGAAAAAGGTGAACCGATTGCCTGCGTCATACCGGGTCGCGTCTTTCGCAACGAAGACCTCGATGCCCGCCACGAGCACACGTTCTATCAGCTCGAGGGAATTTATGTCGGACAGGGAGTCCACACCGGCATGTTGATTGCCACGCTCAAGACTTTTCTGCAGGAATATTATGGCAAAGAGCTGGACGTCAAGACGCAGCCGTTTTACTTCCCGTTCACCGAACCGAGCTTTGAATTTGCTCTCAGCTGTCCTTTTTGCGATGGCCAGGGCTGCAATGTCTGTAGTCAATCTGGCTGGATCGAACTGCTCGGTTGCGGCATGATTCACCCCAACGTCTTGCGTCACGCGGGTATCGACCCCGAAAAATACACTGGCTTTGCCTGGGGCGGCGGTATAGAGCGCCTCGTCATGATGAAATACGGCATCGAGGATATTCGCCACTTCGAATCCGGCAAATTAGACTTCTTGAGGCAATTTTCATGAGATACGATTATTTCGTAGCTGGCCGTTGGCGTAATCGAGATTCTATTAATAGTATTGTCGCCAAGCTTCGGGCTGCCGGCAAGACCGTACATAGTTTTACCGAGAACAGCTATGATGGCGATGGTATCAAGTTTGATTCTGATCCAGTATCTGATCCAGAGATCATGATGGCCGCTACTGAAAATCTGGCCGACTGGCAGACTAATCCGACATTCCGCAATATCTTCGAAACCGATATGCAGGCACAACGCGATTCGGAGGCGTTCATTATTGTATTCCCGTCCGGTCTGGCGGCGCACATGGAACTTGGCGCAGCCTATGGCATGGGCAAAAAATGCTTCGGCATTGGTGAGATAGAAAAAACGGAAACATTGTACCTGATGCTCGATGGAATATATCCCGACGTCGATGCATTCTTGAACGACAAAGTGAGGCAGTACGCATGAAAATAACGCTGAATGCGATCAAGCAATTTACAGACGTTGATTTGTCAGTGGAAGAGCTGGTCGTCAAGATCGGCTCGCAACTCGGCGAGGTCGAACACGTCGAAGCCTTGGGCGAAAAGTATCGGGGTGTGGTGGTTGCCAGGGTCGTTAAGTGCGAGGATCATCCCAATGCCGACCGTTTGCATTTCTGTACCATTGACGACGGTGGTATTACCCCTGATGTCAAGCGTGACGAAAATGGCCATGTCCAGGTCGTCTGCGGCGCGCCAAACGTGCGAGAGGGTCTGCTGGTAGCCTGGCTTCCCCCTGGCAGCACCGTGCCCGATAGCTTCGGCAAGGATCCGTTCGTGCTCGAGGCGCGCGAACTTCGCGGCGTGGTCAGCAATGGCATGCTAGCCAGCCAGCGCGAATTGGCGCTTGGCGACAACCATGAAGGAATACTCGAAATCGACAAGCCGGCC
>CAZTXZ010000071.1:0-4559 GCA_964617895.1 uncultured Candidatus Saccharibacteria bacterium | reverse complement strand
CGGAAACCAAGGTCACGATGCGATTTTGGATACTCGGGCAAGTGGCCGGTGTGCTTGGACTCATATTCTTCCTAATAGGACGGTATAGCCCATGACGGGGTACCGAAACCTCTCGGGCGTAACTCACACTCAGCGTAACTCCACTCGGCGTCCAGTCAATCCGACGGAGCCACTTACTCACACGGCACGGCGTCATCGCCCAGATTATTTGGTGCTACTACTGAGCGTGTCGTTGTTGGTAATTGGCCTCATCGTCGTCTACGCCATCGGTCCGGCGCTGGCGGAATCGGCCCATAGCCACACTAGTAATTATGTCCTGCACCAACTCCTGGCCATCGGCCTGAGCGTCGTCGCTTTTGCGGTTACGGCGCGACTGCCGATAGAGTCGTGGCGACATCTGCAAAAACCGCTTATCATTGCTGCGGCAATGGCGACTTTGCTGGCAATTATCTTGCCGGTCAACGCGCAATATCCAGCTCACCGCTGGGTCCGCCTGGGTGGCTTGTCGTTCCAGTCTGTCGAGCTAGTAAAATTCGCACTGGTCATCTGGCTGGCCGGCTTCTTGGCTGTTCGATCCGAGAAGGGGCTGATGGGTAATTATCAGAAGACATTCAAGCCGCTGATAATCGTGCTGGCGGTCGGAGGCCTGATTGTCGCGGGCCTGCAGAAGGATTTGGGTTCGGCGGGCGTGTTGGTTGCAATGACTGCGGTGATGGCCTTCGTGAGTGGCCTACCGGTTAAGAAGATTCTGCTGTTCGGCGGTATCATAACGGTCGGCGTGGTGCTGGCTGTCGCCTCGACACCTTACCGGCGCGATCGATTGACCGCCTTCATGAATCCCGAAGCAGATTGTCAATCGACGGGATATCAGGCTTGCCAGGCTCTGATCGCGGTAGGTTCGGGTGGAATCGTGGGTTTAGGCTTAGGCAAGAGCGTCCAGGCCTACGGCTATTTGCCGGAGGCGGCCAACGACTCTATCTTCGCGATTTATGCCGAAAAATTCGGCTACATCGGCTCGATCATCCTTCTGCTATTATTCACGACCTTATTTGCGCGTCTCAGACGAATCGCCGAAAGAGCGCCGACGACAGAAATGCGGCTGATCGTCATCGGGGTATTGACCTGGTTAGCGGTCCAGGCTCTCATCAACATCGGCGCCATGATCGGTATGTTGCCGCTTAAAGGGATAACCTTGCCGTTCATCAGTTATGGCGGCACCAGCGTGGTCTTCATGGCGGCCGCCATGGGCTTGGTATTCCAAGTATCGCGGTATACTTCTTTTATGTCACCACTAGAAGGCAGAAGGGTAAATCGACGTGGCTAATAGCTCGATTGGTAAGGATGTAATCATCGTCACCGGTGGTGGTTCGGGCGGACATGTCACTCCCGTGCTGGCCGTGGCGGCCGAGCTCAAAAAGCGGCCGAATCCGCCATATATCGTTTATATCGGCCAAAAGAACGACCACTGGCAAGAAGTGCCGGCCCAGGACCCGAACATCGACGCCGTTTATGCCGTCAGGGCAGGGAAGTTTCGCCGCTACCACGGGGAAGGGTGGCACCAGATACTTGATATACCAACCCAACTCAAGAATATCCGCGATATGTTTTGGATCATCATCGGCCTTTGGCAAAGTTATAGCTTGATCCGTCGATTGCGACCGAAAGTAATATTTACGCGTGGAAGTTTCGTCAGCGTGCCTGTAGCGCTGGCTGGCAAGCTCAACGATGTGCCTTATATCACGCATGATTCCGATAGCGTACCGAGCCTAGCCAACCGCATCTTGAGCCGGTGGGCCTGGATGCATGCCGTGGCCCTGCCACCAGAGGTATACCCGTATCCACCGGCAAAGATACGAGTGGTCGGTGTGCCAGTCAGCCATCAATACCAGATGACGACGCCACGGGTGATGCGACATTATCGCAAGCTGTTGCACCTCGAAAAGTACGAGCAGGTGCTCTTGGTGACGGGGGGCGGCAACGGTGCGCAGGCGCTCAACCAGCTGGTCATAGATAACGCGGCGTACTTGCTCAGGCGTTACCCAGAGTTGGCCATCTTGCATATATCGGGCGCCAACTTGGCGGAGCTAACGGAGGCATCGTACGACCAGGCGCTGCCCGAGGCAGATCGTCACAGGGTAATCGTAGAGGGATTCGTGGCCGATTTGTACCGCTACAGCGGCGCGGCCGACGTAGTGATTGCCAGAGGTGGTGCTACTAACCTGGCTGAGTTCGCCGTACAGGGCAAGGCCTGCGTGATCGTACCATCACCTCAGTTGGGCTGGAATGTGAAGAATGCCCAGGTCATGGCGCGTCATGGCGCGATAATCCATCTGAGCGAAGTCCAGGCAGAGCAAGAGCGCCGCTTGGCCGGAGTCGTTAGCGAGCTGTTTGATGACAAAAAACGTCGAGCCGAACTGGCGGGGCGTATGCATGCTCTGGGCCACCCCGGCAGCGCCGCCGAGCTGGCTGACTTACTGATCGAGTGTATCGAGTCAAAATCACAACAAACTTCCAGAGACTCGGAGTAGGGCATCTATCATGAAGCAGCTGTTCGGTAAATCACCCAAACGCAATCAACCGTCTCGGGCAAGTCGCCGTGAGCCGGCCGAACGCCGCCGGCCAGTAGCCTCGGCTTCACCGCGGGGTTTTTCGTACTATGGCTTGCAGCGCCCCGGCGCAGCTACGCCCCACCAGCGCCCGGGTTATCACAAGAACAAGTCTCGCACAGATCGTCATGCCGGCTCGGGATCGACCAATCTTCAGCCGACGCTCAAACGTCTAATGCACGGTTCGGGCGCGTTTATCGGTGGTATCGTTGTCCTACTAATCATCATCAGTATCATCCAGCTCGATACGACGCCGAACGTCAAGATTATCAACGGATCCGAAGGCTACGCCCTCCATTCCGACGCCGATTACGCGGCGGTCGCCACGAGTGCCATGCGAGGTTCATTACTCAATACCAACAAAATCACCATCGATACCAAGGCCGTTTCCCAAACCGTCAAAGAGCAGTTTCCTGAAATAAAATCGGCCGCCGTAGCGCTGCCTCTCGTCGGTCAGAAGCCGACGGTCTACATTGAGCTGACCAAACCCGTCTTGATACTTAATACCAGCACACAGAGCGTCGTGGTGGACAGTACGGGCCAGGCATTGGTGACAGCCCAGTCCATCAGTGGGCTGAAACAGTTCCATTTGCCCGCGCTGTACGATCAGAGCCAGCTTGAGCTTAAGGTCGGCGACGTCGTGCTGTCGAGTTCGGCCGTGCAGTTCATCCAGATTGTCATAGACCAGTTGACACGGCAAAAACTGCAGGTCAAGCAGATGGTCTTACCTGCCGGCACTGAAGAGGTCGATGTGTATTTACGTGGTGACAGTTACTTCACGAAATATAATCTGCACGAGACCAACGCCTACCAGCAAGTCGGCACCTTCCTGGCAGTACGACAGGAGTTAGCCGGCCAAAAAGGAGTACCAGCACATTATATCGATGTCCGCCTACCGGGCAGGGCATACTACAAGTAATACCTCTGTTTCTCTGAGATATTAGGAGGTCTGGCCCCTAGGACAGCCGTTCGCGTGGACCCTAGTTCAAACAGGGATAAATAGTCGAAGTCCCCCGTTGCTCTACTCTATCAGTTCGCAAAATGTTCATATATCGGGTCAAAGATTAATCTTCAAAAAACTATATAAACATATCGAAGCAGGGAAAAAGCAAATTTATATATAAAAATAGGAAAAGCAGGGGAATGCAAATTTTTGAATAAAGCACACCAATAAGCAAACTTTTCACGACAGTTATGTGGATAAGTCAAATCGTAGCAAATCTTACAGTAGCGTGGTGATCGCAAACCGAACACCATAGTCGTAGTGGCAGGCCCAATTAGTTACCTTGAGCCTACGGCAATGGCGGCAGCACCAATAAGTAATCACACATGCGCGCGTAATAGAACGATTGCAGCGCAATTTGCTCGTTATATAGCCGAACCGTTAAAAGTCCCCTGCTAGAAGAGGTATAACGAATCAACTCATTAACACAATATACGAGTCGCAAAATATACATTGTGCGACGTCGTGTCTATATATCGTTTTGACCTACTATGGCCTTGCCTGCCGCCCGCTTGCACTCGTATTTTCTGAAGTTTCGTTACGCGTTATTTACTATCATGCCTTGCCCTCTGCCTTTGCGCGCCTAAATGGGTCCGGGCACTATTTCTATCATTTGGTCATGGTTTATGATCGCATTTTGTTCAGGTTCAACGTTCATTCCCGTGTTCGCAAAACGTTCAGTGTCTAGAGACCAATCTATTCGTCGTGGATACAAGGGCCTGCATGTAGCCGAGCGCGATACGTAGGCTAATAGACTGACCAGTAGGCGGAGTGGGACCGTTCCGGTAGTACGCGTTGAGTTGGAGGGCTTCTCTGCCCCCTTATAATACGATTGTCTACTCTTCGGCGAGGGTGTAGGTGGCTTTGGCGACGCGCTTGAACTGCGGTTTGCTCTGCAAGTTCAGTAGGATGGTCGTTTCTTTAACAAAGCGGCTCTTGAGCACGCGGCG
>CAZTXZ010000070.1:0-4601 GCA_964617895.1 uncultured Candidatus Saccharibacteria bacterium | reverse complement strand
GTTCGAGAATCTAGTGAGTCGGGGCGATTATCGCCACAGACGAATAATTCATCCTCGCCAAGGGTGACGTCCAGGTTGCCATTGCTGGTCGGGATGGCGCCGTCCTTGCCATACGGGAGGGTCTTGTCCGGCTGGAATCCAGCGGGGTGCTCGGTGTTGTACACCGTGACTACTCCGTCTTTGACGACGATACGCTCACCCGGCAGACCGATGACCCGCTTGATGAGCTGACGGGTGTTGTCCTGGCCGAACTCCGACAAATTCGACTGCTGGAAGACAATGATATCACCGCGCTTGGGTATGTAGGCGTGGTTAGTGATGCGCGCCCAGGTTCGAGGTACCTTCCAGACGATAAGTCGATCTTTGTCGTGAAGTGTCTGCTGCATGCTCGGTCCATCAACGGCGTAGGGCTGATAAACGTAGGCGATCAGGAGCAGGGCGATGGTGAAGGCTGCGGCTATGATACTGATAATCGAGACGAGTTCTCGAAGAGCACCGCGACCCTTCTTGGGCTTTCTGAGCGGTGGCTGGGGCGGTAGTTCGGCCATAGAATGCCTTCCGGCATCGGTCGGACGTTGTTGATCATCCATATTCATCAGCTGACCTCCACTATAACGCATTTTCAACCTGATTGGTATGTTTGCGCCCACAAGCAAAAGCGGTATACTGATAACTGGTAGCGCGATGAAAAACACACACCAATCAGACAGCTTGGTTAGTGGTCGCCGTAATGGAGACATTGACGGCGTGATTAGTCGTGGGCGCGTACGACCCCGCGGACAGCGTCATATGTACCTAGACACTATGGGGGCAGCCACTCGAGACCCAAGTCGGCCACGGATTATTAATCAGCAGGCTCCTAAAACGAACCTTTCTCGGCAGGAGACTACTCACCCTGCGCCTACCTCTACCAAACGAGAGGCGCCAGATTTATTAGATGACGAGGCGGGATGGTTGGCGTTGGATATGCGTATTCCGGGGGCCAGTTACCAGTTGAGACGCCATGCCCGACTGCGCCGCCGGCGCTTGGTTCAGAACTGGGCTTTCCGCAGCATTGCCATGATTTTGATCTTGTTCGTGGGTACTGGTGGCTGGTTGTTCATGCAGGTATACACCAATATGCATCGAGCGTTCGATGGCGGGGGAACGACCGCCGTGGCCCTGCAAAAGAAAGTCGACCCCAACCTGCTCAAGGGTGAGGGCGATGGCCGGGTGAATATCCTGCTGCTAGGCAACGGTGGCGACGGTCACAAGGCACCCGATTTAACGGACACCATAATGCTAGCAAGCATTGACCCGGTTAATGGCAAGGTTGCTCTGGTGAGTGTCCCGCGCGACCTCTGGATAACTCTGCCGGGTCACGGTACCATGAAGATCAATGCCGCCTACCAGACAGGAAAGTTTGACTACCTCGGGCGTATTGACTCCAGTAATGCGAGTACCAAAGCCGTCCAGGCAGGCTTCGCCACGGCCGATCAGGCGGTGGAGCAAGTGCTCGGTGTTAGCATACATTACAACGCGCTGGTCAACTTCCGCTCGTTCAGGCAGGCAGTCGATACGGTAGGTGGAGTGACGGTCAATGTACCCGAGACTCTCGTGGATCCGACGATTGCCTGGGAAAACGGCTGGAACTCGACCATCGCCAAGCAAGGTACGCAGGAATTCACCGGCAAGGAAGCGCTGCTGTACGTTCGCTCGCGACATACTAGCTCTGATTTCGCGAGGTCCAATCGTCAACGTGCCGTCCTGACTGCCCTGAAGGACAAGGTGGTCACGCTGGGGACGCTTAGTAACCCACTCAAGATATCATCCCTGCTGAATACATTTGGCAGCAACGTAAGGACTGATTTGACTGTCCAGGAAGCCAGCCGGGTGTACGAAATCATCAAGGATATCCCGGACAAGGATGTGGCGTCCGTGGGCCTGGGCGATGGTAATAAGTTAGTCCGAACGGGTAGGGCAGGTACACAGTCGATTGTCATGCCGATGGCGGGGCTGGGCGTTTATGATGAAATCCATGATTACGTCCATCAGCAATTGCCGGATGGTTACATTTTGAAGGAAAATGCCCTGGTCAGAATCGTCAACGCCAGCGGGGACTCATCGGTAGGCGAGGCCGCCCTGCGTGAATTGCAATCCTATGGCTACAACGTATCGCCGACCATCACCACTACATCTACCCAAACACAAACGGAGGTTGTGAATCAGGCGGGTATTGCTAATCAGTACACCAAGCACTATTTAGAGCAGCGCTATGGCGTGCACGCTACTATCAAATCGATGGGGGGTGTACAGATGAGCGGTGCAGACTTTATAATAGTGTTAGGAAGTAATGAAACCACTCATAACTAAGATATTGCCTGCACGTGGCTTTTCGCAGTTGGCTCACATGTCACTTGTGGCATTGTTGCCGCTGTTGTTATTCGTCGTCCTGCGCTCTAGCTACCTCGGGCTGCCTTTGGCATTGGTCCTAATATTGCTCAGTAAATGGCGGATGTTTGCCATGCGACCACGGTTTTGGCCGGCGATTATCCGGGCGAATTCGCTGGATATCATGGTGGGTGTCTCGGTCGTGGCCTTCATGTATTCGGCGGGCGATCAGCCGTTCGTCCAATTCTTGTGGGTGCTCGCGTATGCCGCATGGTTATTGCTGCTAAAGCCGGGTACCGGTATATTCCTGGTCTCTGCTCAGGCCTTCGTTGGGCAGTTGGCCGGTCTCGTATCGTTGTATCTGGTGTGGTCAGATGGCCCTCTCTACGGCTTGGTGATATCGACGGCCCTTATTTGTTACATATCCGCTCGCCACTTCTTCGATAGTTTCGATGAACCTTATTCCAAGATGCTGGCGTACTTGTGGGCGTATTTCGGCGGCGCCTTAGCCTGGGTGCTTGGCCATTGGTTGTTGTTCTACGCTTTTGTCTCTCAGCCAACTTTAATACTAACTATAATAGGCTATGGCTTGGCGGTCTTATATTACTTTGACCACTACGACAAACTTACCATAATCTTGCGGCGGCAAATGATAGCAGTGATGTTAGTCGTACTAATCTTTATTATCGTATTCGCGGACTGGAGGGATAAAGTAGTCTAGATGGACCAATCCGATTCCGACAAAAATGTAGCGGGGACAGATACCAAGAAACAACCTAACGGGGGTAAGACAGTAACCTTTACGATTAGGCGACCAACCATTCGGCGGCCAGCTATGCCAAAATGGTCGCTGCGCAGATTACTACCACTGTTATTGTTGGTTGGCCTGGCCGGATTGGCGGGATTCCTAGGGGGCCGGCTCGGCGAGAATGATCGACAAGGAACGGCCTCTTTGTCTAATCAAAAGCAAATCGTTACCAGCAGCAGCGAGCTGATACGCCAAATCGCCCAGCAGGTAGGTCCGAGCGTCGTTTCGGTCAACATCACGGCAACTAGGGGCGTCAACCTTTTCGGGTATCAACCGACGGAGCAGGCTGCCGGTACCGGAATCATCATTTCCAGGGATGGAGTTATCATGACCAACCGCCATGTCGTTCCAACCGGCACGACCAAAGTCAGCGTTACGCTATCGGATGGTACTCAGTACGATGACGTCGAGGTGTTAGGGCGTACCAATTCGACCGATACCCTGGATGTTGCCTTCCTGAAAATCAAGAACCTAAAGGGAACTTCATTGACACCGGCCATTATTGGTGACTCGTCTAAAATGCAGGTCGGGGATTCCGTCGTGGCCATTGGCAATGCTCTAGGTGAATTTCATAATACGGTGACGTCCGGCATCATCTCGGGATTTGGCCGGAATGTCCAGGCCGGCAGCGGAGATTCGTTGTCGAGACCCGAGGATCTCGGTAACTTGATACAGACTGACGCGGCCATCAACCAGGGCAACTCGGGCGGACCGCTAGTAAATCTTAACAATCAGGTAATCGGTATGAACACAGCGATTGCTAGTGGCGCCGAAAACATCGGTTTTGCCATACCCGTCAACGACCTCAAGGGGTTGATAGCCCAAGTGTTAGACACGGGTTCATTCAAGCGACCGTTCCTGGGGGTCCGCTATGTTATTTTAAGTAAGTCGTTCGCGAGCGAGTACGGGCTTGATCAAACTCAGGGAGCCTATCTGGCGCCGAGAGGCATAACCGGCGACGACCCGGTGGTGTCTGGTAGCCCAGCAGAGGCGGCGGGGCTGCGGGCCGGCGATGTCATCACTAAAGTGAATGGCACGGAGGTGACCCAAACCAAGCAGCTTTCGACGCTATTGAACGCATCGGCTCCGGGCGATACGGTGAACCTGGCTGTCGTACGAGGTGGTAAAAACATCAATATTACGGCGCGGCTCGGTACTGCCGACAGCAACCAATAGCCGCCGATATTTTACGACGTAGTAAAACTAAGCCGCGGGTACATACAGTTGTACGAAATCTGCAGTCTTTTGGAGCCGGTAACCATGCTGATGGGCGATTGATACCAGCAATTCGTGTTGTGGTGGCAACGACTCGGTAATGACGTAGGCCGGTTTTATGGAGCGGAATGTATGCGAGTCAAAGAGGGAACGATACAGATCCAGGCCATCCGGACCGCCAAAAAGCGCGAGTTTGGGTTCGTGAGTA
>CAZTXZ010000069.1:0-4673 GCA_964617895.1 uncultured Candidatus Saccharibacteria bacterium | reverse complement strand
AAAAAGAGGAAGAATTCATGTTGCCCGTGCTGGAGCAGCACTTGACCGAGGAGGACGACGAGCACGCCGCCCACCACCTACATTCACACTGAATACCAGAGCTCCAACTGAGCTATTATTGGTGATTCGACAGTCCCTATGGTCTCTACTGTTTTTCGGTGCTGTGCGTTTTTAGCCATCGGCTAATACTGCGCACAGTTGGTTTGTCGTTTACGACATGCAGCATAAATTCCTCGTACTCTTCGTTCGTAAAAGTTACTTCTATGCCGTTGAGGTGAAGATACAAGCACGCTGCAGCCATGGCGGTTCGCTTATTGCCATCCCGAAACCCGTGATTGTTGGCGATGGAATCGAGCAGCGCTGCGGCCCTTGCATGCACGGCTCTGTATTGTTCACGACCAAACGCAGTATGTTGCGGACGGGCAAGAGCTGATTCAATCAGGCGTTTGTCGTGGTACCCACTCGCTCCGCCCGATTGTTCGATGATTGAATCATGTATAAATTCCAGAATGGCAATATCCCATTCCGGATCGGGACCAAACACGGCTATTTCTTAGCCAGTTCCTTCAGAGCGGGAGTGTACTTCTTGATAAACTTACGTGTCCACTGTTTCGTGGCCTGAGATGTAGCTTGTGTCATAGGTATAGTATATCAAACACGACGACCTCCGCCGCCTGATTGACAGCTAGTTGCCCTTCTGTGCTTTAGATTAATCTCCAAAATGTGATATAAATGGGTTACCAAAGGGAGATGTCATGGCTAGTGCAGAAGAAATCATCGAGCAACATTTACGGGGACTACAGGCTGCCGAAGTCGGCCATGCTGGCAGTGTAGTTGAGGAAAGCCGTCGACGCCGAGAATTGTTCGAGGGCATAGCTCAGACATTACTCAAACACCAGATTGAGGCGCTGCCGGTCGTCACCACCCGCAAGATGACCCGCATCTCACAAGATGAGGAAGGCATATTTCGTCGACGGATTGTCGAGCGCACCGAAGATTACCACTCCAACACCGTGCTCAGTCCGGGGTGGCTGATTACTCAACCGCGCTACGTCAGCGGCGAATACGAGCAGGATGGCGCAGTACTGACGGTCAAAGCCAAAATACTCTACGCCTCCAGGATCTGTTTTGGCCGCAACATAAATATTCGCCCAGAACCAGGCGAGGAGCTCCCGGAGGACGGAATCTACCTAGCCGATGCCCAGGGTGTGACGCATACGGTCGACGAGAATACGCTGTTGCAGGACGCGGCGCATCTGATAAAATCAGGCAGCCAACGGCGGCACATAGACGGCGGTTACCCGGACGCCATGATGTGGGGTCGGTACGACCATTATTAAAAACTAGGCAGTCACTTCAACTATTTTATTACGGGAGGTGTGGCCGCGCACTATCGTCACGGATGTTTTGGGCACGCCGAAATGTTCGGCGAGTAGTTCAATGAGTGCCGTGTTAGCTTTGCCGTCCACCGCGGGCTGGCGCACGTAGACTATTAGCGACCCATCGCCCAACCGCTCCACCAGCGGCCCTTTCCGAGAGTTGGGTTTTATAATCACGGTGTATTTCACGGCTTTTAGGCCTTGTCGGCTGCGGGTTGGCGGCCTAGGTTTTCCAGGTATGTGACGATCTCCGGCAACACGCCGCCGTGCCAGTAGGCTTCTTGTTCTTCTATCGACATAGAGCCCAGCGGAACCTTGTGACCGTCGGGTATGAACAACGAATTAGCCGGCCATTTCGATGGACTGTAATTGTCCGCCGTAGCGATGGTGCCCGGGTATTTTAGGGTGAAGACCTGCGACGTTCCGTCGGGGAACCCGATGACCGTCGCGTCCATGAAATAAGCCGAGCGGTCGGGCTCGCCCTCTAACAGCGCCAGGAGTTTCTCCTCCGAGAGCCAATCGTTCACGTATTTTACGTACGGGCCAGGAAATCCGTTCAGTGCACTAATGAAAAGGCCAGCGTCCATCTTCAGGCAAGCTTCGCCGATTTGCCTGGCCCCAAAAACCGCCGAATATCGCGCGATCTCCTCGCAGGTGTCGCTTTGGATTTCGGGAGTCTCGAACGAATGCTGCACCAGCTCGTACCCCTCCAGTTCATCAAAATAGTTCTGGGCTATTTTGAACTTCAGGTCGTTGGATGTCAGGTAATTGATTTTCACGATTCACTCCTCATTTATCAGGTAGTCTACGGTTTTATTATCAGTGGCACATCGGTGGCGTCCAGCCAGCGGTAGTTGCATATCATGCAGCTGTCGATGGTCGGCTGGCCACCGTTGTAAGGTACTTTGGTCATCTTGTGTTGGCACGATGGGCACGACAGAGCGCTGCGCGCCACGGGTTCTTGCGGGTGTTCAATCTTCGGCGCGGCAATTTTGCCGCTGCTCAGTCGGTACAATTTGGCCGCGTTCAGCAGCACGCCGTGGCCGTATGGGCAGACGAACAGGCTGCTTGTATTCGGCATGCCGACCTGGCAAATCGGGCACGATAATTTGGTGCGGAGTTCCTCGCCGTACGGTGTGCTGGCGCGCAGCTCGGCTGCGCTTGGCGGTACGGCCACGACCGGTTTGATATTGGCCACGAACTTGGCGATGTCGTCCATCATCGGCGTCGGATCGGCCGGGTGGTCGCTGGCAGCCTGCAAAAAGTACAGCTGGTTGTCGATTATTTCCCAGTTGTGCGAGCGGCAAAAATCTATGGTAAATACCATGGCTTTCGGGTCCAGCACGTAGCGGGCCTGCTCTTGCTGACCCTTTTCACAAAACAGGCCAAAGTAGTTGCTGTAGTCGCCCTCTAGCTCCACGCGCTCCATCGTGCTGCCCCGCCCGCCCGGGTCCAGCTGCGCGACATCCGTGTTTTTTGGCACCCCCAACAAATGTACGCGCGAGGTAAAATCCAAGTCGACTCGGAACAGAATCATCGGTTGGTTCAGAGCAGTTATTGCCGCATATGGCATGCCAGCAATCTCACCGGTGCCAATCGGCACAAGTTCGGCACCTTCGGTGTAGTACGCCAACAGCACAGATGTGTTAGGCGAAGTGGTCCCACGGTGCCGACGCCTGTAGGCCACAAACCCGCCCCCACCAACCACAGCGGCCAGGATGGCAATGTTGAAAATTGTTTGCAGTGAATCTAGCACGATATGTCACCACTATAGCAAATAGACTTCTGCCTAGAATGAGCTAGTCGGCGCAACAGTATTGGTAAGTGGTACGTGTTTCGTGCCCTGCACCGTAGTCTGTCGGTCAACCATTGCTAGGGGCAAACTAGCCCACGAAATCGTGCGCTATAGATATGAGGAGTACAATATTGCCATGGCATTTCGGCGCGGTAACAGACACGAATTCACCATTGACGGTCAAACGGTATGGTTAGATTCGTTGAATGAAGAAATAGCACTCCGTCGTTTTGTAGATCAGTATGGATTCGCGGGCAAATGGATAAGGCCTAGGCACGGTATACGTCATGCCGGCAAACTCTATTCACCAGATTTTGAGCTAGCAGTCGACGAAAATGGCAACACCAGTCGTGCGCTTGTCGAGGTAAAACAATATCGCAGAGATTTTACCAAGGATATCGCACGTCGTATGTCCGCCGTAGCCGGGCACTACAATACTAACCGTCTGTATCTATACACTGTAATAAAGGACGAATGGTTCATGCTTGATGTACGAACTAGTCTGTTGAATCCATGCGGTCCTCCAAGTGCTGGAAGCCTGGATATATCTCGGTTGATGGTTCCGGGGCGATACGTTTCATACAACTGGTATGGCAGGAAATATTACCGGAGCTTCAGCGACGTAACTCTTTCTGTGCTGTGGCAATTGTTGACACCCGCACCCAGAAAAACCAGACGTCGCAAACGCTAAAATTTGTTGCTTAAATGCCTTCGATGAAGGTTTTGATGAAGTTCTCTATGCGGGCTTTGACCTTTTGCAGTATGGACTCGCGCTGGAGGACGCTTGGCTGAGTGACCAGAACGGCAATGTTGAAAATTGTTTGCAGTGAATCTAGCATGGTGTTTCTGGCATGATTACTTAAAGTATAGAGCAATCGTGAGATAAGCGATGACTGCGAGCAGGAAGATAATAATCGATATCGCTTGCCAGGTGAGGTCATCGAAAATGTATCCGAAACGTACAACCATATCGTTTGTTTGAGTTAAATCGCCGCCACGTACATTATTGATGCCGTATTTCTTGATGTATAGTCGCGTGACATGGTTTTCGATCAACTTAGCCTCCTCTATGTTCAGATTCCCGAGGTCCTTACGATCGAAAATTCCAAGTGGTTTGTAGTCGGACGTCCACCAAGTTTTTTGTCCTCCCAGATGTCCCGCAAGCCGTTGTTCGGGGATTTGCGTTGTGATGCCAACGTAATACTTACCTTGCTCAAGCTTTAATATATAGAGCGAATAGTGTTTTTTATGATGCTTTTCCACGTTTATCTCCTGACATAAGTCTATTCATCGCTCCTAATGCACTCCATCAATACCCGATTGGCGGTCATATAATACAACGAATATTAAATAAGGCAAGCACCATGACTTACGCTGGATTGTGGCCAACCAAATAATTACGCGGGCACCTTGGCTGAGCTCGGTGTAAATACTAGCGGTTACCTTTGGCGCGGTTGTGGGGTTTGCAGAGCATTTCGCAGTTGTCCTGCTCGGTCGAG